>JACRDE010000258.1 GCA_016212935.1 Desulfomonile tiedjei
ACGCGGTAAGGCCATAGGAATTACCGTGACGGCTGTGTACATCGGTCTTTCTGTAGGACCTCTGGTGGGGGGGGTGCTCACCCAGTACTTCGGTTGGAGAAGTGTGTTCGTGGTTTCAACGGCTCTCGGAGTTCCAGCGATCTATTTCGCAATCTGGAAACTTAACTCGGAATGGTACGGCGCTCCAGGCGAAAAGCTGGACGTTTTGGGCTCGTTGCTTTACGCCGCGGCAGTCACCTTGGTAGTGTACGGCTTTTCCTCGCTGCCTGCTAGTGAAAGCTTCTGGGAGATCGTTGCAGGATTGGTTCTGATCCTGGTTTTCATAAAGTGGGAACTGAAAGTCGCACGGCCGGTTTTCAACGTAGAATTGTTCACCAACAGATCTTTTGCTTTTTCCAGCCTTGCGGCCCTGATCAATTACAGTGCGACTTTTGCCGTGACCTTTCTGCTGAGTCTGTATCTGCAATATATTAAAGGGTTTGATCCCAGGACGGCAGGTCTCATCCTAGTCAGTCAACCCATCATGATGGCTGCGTTCTCACCTTTCGCAGGCAGATTGTCGGACCGCATCGAAGCCAGAAAAGTGGCGTCCATCGGCATGGCCGTGACCTCAATCGGACTTTTTGGCATGACAATCCTAGGCAGTGACACCCCAATTGGCTACATAATTGGTGACTTACTGTTGCTGGGCTTTGGATTTGCGCTATTTTCATCCCCCAACATGAATGCCATTATGAGTTCGGTTGAACCGAAATTCTATGGATTGGCATCCGGTGCTGTGGCTGCAATGCGCCTCCTGGGACAAATGTTGAGCATGGGTCTGGCTACGCTGGTCTTTTCTCTCCACATAGGGAGGGTCAAGATTACTCCAGAGCACTATCCAGCCTTCTTGAGGAGCGTGAATGCGGCGTTTACTATTTTCGCGGTCATATGCCTCTTCGGCATAATAGCCTCATTGGCTCGCGGCAGAACGTCGAACGAGACTGCCAGGGGCCCGGAAAACCGCGACGAATCATAAGAACTATGAGGTTCGTTCTGCAATCAATTTGGCAAGACTGATTTTTTTGTGTAGCGGAAGACCGTCCTGGTGACGTGGTAGCCGAGCGCGTTCAGACTCTGAAAAAACCGGGTATGCATTCTTGTATGAAGGTTCGCTCAATTTCGATGATTTGGAAGCAAATCAGTATAGCTCAGGCTGAGCTGCCGTGTGTGTGAGGTCTCCGAAATCGAGTTAGTGAGTGCAGTTCGTGACTCTATTCCCATCGAAAGATCGTGTTGCAAGCTCGGATCTTATTCGCATTAAGGGGCATGGTATGAGACATGTCAAAACCTGCCTCTCTGATTCCAGCCTGCCGAGTCCCTACCCATCTTTCGCCTGTGATAAGCTTCAATTATAGGCTCAAATACAAGCAAAGCTATTACAATCATCGCAACGAGGCCGGTGGCAGCCCAATATGGCCATTCCTGAACCATCGAGAACATCTCCAAGAAGCGGCATAATTTAATTGATATGGGGCCTAGGAAGATATGTCAAGCAGGTTGAAGGATCCAGCCCGAAAGCATCGCAGGGGACGTCGGCTCCCAAGCGCTTGCGATGAGCTGATCATCCTTATGTCCTAAAAAGCACTTTGGTTAGAGCCCCAACTGCGCCGGCGGTCGATCCACTCCTACAGTACGCACCAGCAACTGTTCCGCTCGTGCAATTTGCCCCGGCCGTCCCTCCTGGGGCGCAATGCGAGCCATCAGTATTTCCTGTTGAGCAACCGGAGCTAGCATGGTTTCCTCTCGTGCAAGCACTCTGACCGACAAAAGAACCGATTGAACAACTACTTGCAGCTGCCCCAGTACGGCAATCGCTGACAAAGGACTGACCTGAAGCGCATTTCCCCTCAACCCAGCTGGGATCGTTGAGTGGGAAAAGCATAGGTTTGTCGTAAAGCGGTTTATGCGACAAAATACCCCCGCCAATGTTAAAGAGAGTCAATGCATTGTATCAGAGATCCTGGAAAGCAATCAACTCCAATGGCTCAAACCTGACAGGCCGGGGACAGTTGGAAACCTTCCGGTCAGACCTACCTGTACCTGGCACCGGGCGAACCTCCGAGAATCATCGATCCGGCAAAGTCGATTAACAGCTTCATAGCTTATGCAAGAAATCGTTGGTTAATTTGCGATTCTCTTGTTATGATCCTCGATAGATAAAACAGCATCTCCTCTCATGAGGGAGTCTTTGCAAACATCTCATGCCTATTGTCTAAGGCATTATTCTGTGAAACGTCGGCAGCCCGACTATGAGATATAGCGCTGCCCCAGTTCTAACGGGAGCCAGCCGATGCCTGTAATGGTCATAGCATGTTCCGCTTGGACAAGGGATTCCTTTTCGGTGTAATGAGGAAACCAATTCCGATTGCGCACCATTCATCGGCCAGAAATAGGTGGGGGCCGAGAGATGCGCCACACATTCTCTTCGGACTGATGTGAGGATAGAACTGTGAGTGTTGGGCCGAAGTACGAAAGACCCATGCTTTTGGATTTTTCAATGCCGGGGGAGGCATCAGGAAACTGTCTGCCGGGCGGGAGCTACATGTACAATTGTTATAATGGTAGCTCAGCCTCGGGAGGGCACTGCGGAAACGGCGGATATCCGTATAACGCGGGTTGCGCAAAGGGGAACAGCCCAGCGGGCAACAACAACTGCCGGGATGGAAATCATGCCGCCTGGAACTGCCGCAACGGGACTCAAGCAACCAACAACAATTGCAGAACGGGTGGACTAGCCGCTGCCTGTATCGATGGAAGCGGCGCTTGAAGCGTGTCAAGCCGAGTCTTGTCTGCCGTCTAATCATTTGCCAAGATTCGTCACTCGCACCGAGTAAATGAAAAGATGCTCTCCTGGCCCAAAGTCAGTTCGATTTGATCGCGAAGCGGATCCATCAAGGATACCGGCGTTGTTGTCTGTCCCGTTGATTTCGGCTCGCGCGTCCTGCAGCAGCTATGTTACCTTCGGGCAAGGGTCGCTCAATCCCGCAAGAACTCCAACGCCTCTCCTGCCAGTTCTTCCCGGAGACCAGTCCCATGAAAACCCTCACAGGTTCAATATTTGCACTTCTCTTAGCTGTGTCTTCGTGCTTCTGTCAGACAACGGCTTGTGCTCATTTGATAGGGGTTTTCGAGTCGTCGTCGTCCGGCCTGACCGAATCGCTTGTATCCTCCGCGGTATCTAGTATTCCGGACGCTGTGGGGTTGAATCGCCTCGGTTTAAGTAAGGTCAAATTGACGCCAGTCCTAAGATCTGGCTACCGCAGAATGGGAATGCGTGTAAAAGTCCCTATTCCTTTTTATGTGACCGTTCAGGGAACCCTGAACTATAGGGGAGATCCGATCAATTTAAGGCTGCCCGACGCAAATCTCTGGATTATCGAAGCGGGTATTGATGTTGGCATTACTCGGTCTTTCAAGTTGTACCTGAGTGGAGCAGGCAATTTGGTTCAAAATCTTCTCACTCGATGGGGTGGGTATGTTGACAGCGATACCGAGACCCATCTGAGAAAGAGTCATCCCCTGGACTGGCTTGAAGCGGATGCGGCAATTTCGTATTTTTTTAGAGACCCGTTTGCAGTGGTCGTTGGACTGCGATGGGACCATTTCGATCTCACAATCAGAGACCCTGGAGCCATAAGCAGGGGAAATGCGGGCCCTTACTCGAACACGAGAATCCTGGCAAGCGATGTTTTGAGTAACTTGTGGATACCGTACTTGGGCATCGAATTCGCCAGAGAGAACTTCAGGCTTAGGCTATTTGGAAGCTCCATCGGTTGGGCGCACGTGAACGTCCGCACCAGATTGAAAGGGGACATTGCTCCATCCCACGATTTCCTTGCGCAGAGTGTGATCACAATGACTAATTCGCCCTATTTCGTTGAGGCCAAGATCGAATACGAAGTGAGCCTTGCCAAGAGCACCAACATAAACTTCTGGGGAAAAGGGGGGTGGCTGGGATCAAAAGGTGGAGGCAGGTTGGAAAGCGCTTTCAGCTCAACCGATTCGGGTTTGACTCTGGGGATACTTGATGATCGCAATGTGGCATACGATCGATATAGCCTATCCGGAGGTATAGCAGTCAAGACGGCATTCTAGCATCTCGCCGGATGACTTTGGGCGATATTACGGACACGAGCCACGAACCATCGGTTCCGCTCTCTTAAGCCAGGGAACCATTCCCGTCCGCTACAAGTGTTCGTTGCCGTCATTTACCCGTAATTACAGTAGTAAGTGTTCCCCAAGATCCCTTTACCGCAACAGTTAGTAGCCTGGTCCGATCCGGTGGAGCAACGGCGGCCTCGATATCCCGCGTTGCATTGTTCCGAGTTGTTAAGGGATCCGGTTTGGCAAATGCCCAAGGGCATCCGCGTTCGGGCCGAAATCGATTGGAGTTACGCGTTCATTCTCCGGTCTGGACGCCACAGACTATTCCTTGACAAGTGACGTTGCTGTTCACCAACCAGCTGCAGCCAGCGGCCAGAGAATGCTTGCTAGGTCCAGAATGCTATCTCAGCTCGTTTCCATCCACGTCAAGCCAGACTTCCTCACGAGGGTAATACCGAGCTCCATCCGAGATTCTTTGAATATAACCTCTGTCACCCGCTCGCTCGATCGCCTCCGACAGATCATCGGTTTCACTCGTTTCCCACCCTTTGGAGCCCACACATACACCGGACATCTCATCATTTTTGTAATGCACCCGATATTTCATGTTCGCCTCCTGTTGCGTTACTGACCTGCCGTTTCGTCTCATGCTGCAGAGCACCAGGAATTGGAACCATTGGTGCGGCAGAGTCGTTGGTCAGCCTGCTGTGCCGTTCACTTCTGCGGACAGCCCGTCCCCTAAATCCTGATCGCTGTGGCCACCTTTCGATTGCGTAAAGGGGAGCACCGACAGACACAGCGATTGGCACTGAATTGATGCCCGCTTCGGCTCTGTAAATGGATAGGGTTGAACGCGAGGCGTTCGGCCGGAGAAGTGCCAAAGCCCCACGACAACGACAACTGCGACAAGTCCGGCAGCCGCAACTAACTGAATCCACGACGCACGTCGTGCGGGTGCAAGCTCTGGCTCAGTCGGCGCAACCTCCGACTGAGGAGGTTCCATGCGAACGCGATAGGTCCGAACGGGCTCAGGGATGTTCTTGACGGTCTTCGCTCCAAGGAACTCGTAGTCGAGTGTCAGCTTGCTCTTCAGTTGATCGTCGGCGGTGCCGGCCACAAGCATATGCCTCCGGGCTCGGCCAAGGCTTCCAGTCCCGCGGCAATGTTCACGCCATCGCCGTAGATGTTGTCACCCTGCTCTATTACGTCACCCACGTTGATACCGATGCGGAATTCCAGTTTTCTATCCTGCGGCACATTTGCGTTTCGAGCTCGGATATCCCTCTGAAACTCCACAGCGAACGCCACGGCATCCACCACGCTGGGGAATTCAAGTAGAAATCCGTCCCCTGCGGTGTCCACCACTGTCCTCCCGTGAAGCTCTACCGTGCTGAACAGCGCTTCCCGATGGCTTGTCAGAGTTCGGAGCGTTTCCGTCTCGTTCTCTGCCGTTAGGCGGCTGTAACCCTTGATGTCTGCATGAAGCAGTGCGGCTAGTTTACGCTTTACACGCGGAGTTGTCATTGAGCGGCCTCCTCGGCGATTAGGAAGTCCGATTCGTTAGACATGAGGTTGGGTTAGAATTGCATCCTTTTCTATTTTAGACTCGACCGGGCTTCCTGTCCATTTCCAAACGATATCGAATGCTGATCCAGCTTTTCCTGATCAGGGGACTGAAGCCACGGATGACGATTTTGTCGGACATTTAGAGTGAGCGAGATTAGAAGGCACTATTCGATAGATATTTGGCAGGTACTTTGTCAGGACAGGGAGCCTTCAGGTTGTTGTCTGCCCTGGTGAGTCAATATTGATGCGATTATGGAAGTAACACGCGAAGGATTTGGAAGAAATCTGATGAGCAAAGCGAGGGATAAGACATTGTCTCCGGCCACGAACTCCGGTAGATTACAGGCACCGGATACCGCAATAGGGTTATCCCTGAGCAAAAAAAGGACTCAGAGCTTGTCATGAATCCTTAATGATGTCTGGTACCCCCGGTAGGAATCGAACCTACGACCTGCGGATTAGGAATCCAAGAATCAAGGACAAAAGACACAGTAAATCAACTAGTTAAATCAGGCGACCGTTCCTCACTGTCACGAAAAATCATCGTTTTTCCCGACAAGTGGACACAAAATGGCCACACACGGAAAGGCTCAATTACTCCCCTACCCCTCCCCTTTTTCTCTGCTCCACGTAAAACTATGTGATAGACAATATTTGCTCGCCAGAAGGCGATAACGGCTTAATTGGCAGTGTTTAGTTTAGTTATACCAATACCCTTTCTAACAAGGAATTCTGAGATAAGGGAAATTGGTCAAGGAACGTAGTCTGTTGGGATTGTTTTCCAGTGCTCTAATTTCTCGACAGAGAGCTTCTTCGACTTGATCGAGGGATTTGAAACCTTTATTTGTCATTGCCTTTTCTCTGAGTTCGTCCCAAAGGTGTTCGACAGGATTGAGCTCGGGACTGTGAGAGGGTTGGGCTATGAGTCTTATGTTCTCGGGGATTTTGAGGCGCTTGGTCATATGCCAACCTGCTTGATCAACGATCATGATAACGAAGAAATCTTTGAAATCCCGGGAAACGTAATCGAGAAATAGATTCATCATGTCTGTATTGACAAACGGAAGAATCAAAGCGGTCATTCTTCCCAGCGGCGCACACACGGCTGCGAAGACGTATACGTACGTCCTCACAATTTGCCTGGGCGCTACAGGTCGGATACCTTTGGGCGCCCAGCAAGGTCTATGTTGATTTATGCGACCAAATCGGCCCTCATCCTGAGGCGCGAGGATTACGGGTCTTGTGTCTAATGGATCTCTTTGAGCGACTATTGCCTTTACCTGTTCGGGGAGTTTTTTTTAAACTCTTCTTGCGCTTCCTCTTTGGCCCCCATGTGGCGAGGACGAGGCATCAATTTTCGCCATTCGTTTCTGTCCAAAAAAACGATAAATCGTGTAGTGACCGATTCGACGGCCTACATACTCTTCCAAAGCCAACTTGATTTCGGCAACAGTGGCTATTTGTCCTTTCCGAGAGAGTTCAAAAAACGGCGCTAAAAATTCTCTCTCTTCTTCCGGATTCATTAATTGATTTCTTCTACCCCCTTTGCCGGGGCCAAGTAATGCATCAAGGCCAGAACGGTTATACATGGCGATCCAGTTATGAACCGTCTGTCGAGCCACTCCGCAGTGAATCGCAATTTCTACTGCCGGTCG
>JACRDE010000250.1 GCA_016212935.1 Desulfomonile tiedjei
AAATCCCACGACTCCCAATACCTGTGTCAAAGCCTGTACGAGTGAAGCCAGCGCCGATGCTGATGGAGACAGGCCTAGAATCTCCAGCAATGCACCGATTGTCAGGAGAGCCAAACCTCCCAAACACAGGTACAGTCCGAAGTGGAAAGGAAACGACCAGTACCAAAGCGGTCGATTGTCCTCATAAAGCGCTCGTATGAAAAGAATCTCCGGGACCATGAACCGATACTGAGCAAAATGGTCCTTGTGCCGAGTCTTTTTCCAGTGATCGATCTCTTCGAAAAATGATCCGCCATATGCCTTGCCTTCGTGGGGAATCGGATAGAGTTCCCAGCGAACGTGCATTGGCATGGTTGCGTACTTGAGAATCTTCTTAGCGAAGGCCCCTACAAAGACCAAGCCACTCGCGTACGTCAAGAGCAAAAGGATGACGTCCATTACGTTCCTCCTGTGGTGATGTGGTGTTTGCGGATTCGGCTCGGAGGATCAAAATAGTTTAACCGATATGTACAGTCATGTCCACAAGAAATTCGGCAGCGGTTGTGCAGTTTTTATTCCGATGTTTTCAGGTGCGAAAGCCTGGTTTTTCTCTTCGGAAATGCGAAGTTTCCAGTGTACATCCTGATGAGCTGTGTCAGGTCGTCTCCCATCCACTCAGTACGACCAAACTTGCCGGATTTCGAATGCGACTCCGCTGGGATGGCCTCATAGTGAGTCCCTCCGTGCGCAGCACAGGCCTGGATTCTGGGATTGTTTACTGATGAGCCGACGTAATTTTGGCCATCAATGACCGCAATGCTTTCGGTGAACAATCCGCAGCTCTTTCCAAATAATTCCGGATGAAAATGGTATTTTGTTAGCCTCGCGGGAAAGCGACCTTACACTAGAACAGGTTCAAAAATCTGTCGGCTTTGGACAACCAATTAGAACTCGCGCAAAACCCTTCCTTGACAATTATGGGCAAATGCTCATAATGCAACTGGAGAGTACAGGCATGGCCAGACCGAAATTTTGTAGGAGAATCAGTCAGAAACCGGTATGGAGGATTTTCAAGCCTGTCGGCGCGCCAGTCAAGGCTCTGGAGGAGATCGTCTTGTCTATGGACGAATTCGAGGCGATCAGATTGGCCGATCTGGAGGGACTCTATCAGGAACAAGCGGCAGAGCGCATGAATGTCTCGCGCCAGACTTTCGGAAGAATCGTCGAGGTAGCGAGGCGCAAGGTGGCTCGAGTCCTGTCTGAAGGTCTCGCTCTTCGCATCGAAGGAGGCGAAGTGGAGATTCCGGAAAAACGTGCTTTCAAATGTAATCGGTGCCAGCATACATGGGGTGAGCCGTTCGGTACGAGCGAACCTGAGCAATGTCCGGAGTGTGAAAGCAGAGCCTTCTGCTCCTTTGAAGATCACTACGGTTCCATGAGATCTGGCGAAGCTTGTCGGGCAAAGCATTCCCGAAAGCACAGGTCGGGGCCATCGACCTGGGACGTTGAGGAAGATTGGAAAGAATAGTAACATCAATATCATAAGGAGACGACACCATGAAGATTTGTTTTCCTGCTGAGACCCTGCAAGGTATGAAAAGCGTAGTGTACGAGCATTTCGGGTCAGCCCCGGGTTTTATCATCGTTGATACGGACAACATGAGTCTGGAGGAAATTCAAAACGGTGATGAGCACCATGCCCACGGAATGTGCCAGCCCCTGAAGGCACTGGGAGGCCGTGAAGTTGATGCCGTGGTAGTGGGCGGTATAGGAATGGGCGCTCTGATGAAACTACAGGCGCAGGGAGTGAAGGTTTACCGTGCCGCCAGCGGGACTGTGCTACAAAATGTGGACCTCATCCAGAACGGCAATCTGCCGCAGTTCGATGCCAGACATACCTGTGCAGGACATGAAAACGGGTGTAGTCACCACTAATACGAATTCGCAATCAAAGAAGCAAAATCGAAGAAACCCTTCTTGCAAGAAGTGTTTCCCCGAACCCCATCCCAAGAACTTCTAGCATTTTGCCTGAATCCTTATCTTTCCAAGGGAAAAAGAGGATTCAGGCAAGTGGTAAAAGTTTTTTGGGGGGTTTGAGGAACCCTTTTTACTAAAGAGGTTCCCCAGATCTTGCTGCTTTGAAAGCGCATTGGTGTAAGGGGTGTTCGTACGGGCGAAGTGTAGCTGGCTCTGGCAGCACGTTGAATCGGATGGCCTGACGTTTTCCCCGTAGCTACTTTCTTCCCATTTTCTTGCGGATTTCGCTAAGAGAAAAGCGTACAGTAAGTGGCCTCCCGTGAGGGCATACCTCTGCAGCGTTGGAGCGCTCCAGATCCTCCAGAAGTGCCCGTATTTCTTGCGGTCTCATTTCCGTCGGCTCCTTTACCGCTGCTTTGCACGCTATATCTTTCAGGAGCTCATCCTTGAGGCGTGATGGATCTCCTCTCAGGCCGGTGTCCAACATCACCGCTATGAGTGAACTGAAGAATTCCTCCAGATCCGAGCGCTTGTACCACCCAGGCACGCCCTTGACAATGAAGGTTTTCTCTCCGAATTCGTCTATTGCGAATCCCATTTTCCTCAGAAGAGTCAGATGAGCTGCCAGTGCTCGCGATTCCACTGCCGAATACTCAAGCACCGTCGGGATCAGCAAGCCCTGTGACTCCGAGGTTTCTCCTCGACTGTCCGCTGCTATCAAACGATCGAACAGTATGCGTTCGTGGGCCGCATGGTGGTCCAGGACAACCAACTCGTCGTCGGTATAGAGCACAACAAACGAATTAGGCAGGTGTCCCAGCACCCCCATAGAGGAATACGATCCGGATTTCTTGTACTCAAAAGCCTCGGGTTCATCCATGCGACTTTCCTGGCAAGGTGGCGGAACGGTTACTGCACGCGAGGGCATTTCTTCAATTATGGGCGCTTCCTCTCTCATATGTCTCGAAAGTGAATTATACGAGGGCATTGGAAAAAGCGGCTCACGCTGACCGGGTGGAGGATTGAACGGCGCACCCATGAGCGACTCATGAATTCCATTCAAAATGGCGTCAGAGACTAACTTGGGTTTTCTGAAACGCACTTCAGCCTTCTGAGGATGCACGTTGACGTCTACCTGTTCGGGCGGCATTTCCAGAAAAAGCATTGCAAGTGGATAACGTCCTCGCTCCATCAAGTTCGAGAACGCACGCATCACTGCGGAGTTGACGAGCCTGTCTCTTATGGAGCGACCGTTCACGAAAGTGAATACCGACCGCATGTTGGATTTAACGTAAGGGGGCTTGGCTACGTATCCGTGAACGCGAACGTCTTTGATCGAGTAGTCTATTGCCACCAGATTGTCTCTAACATCTTTGGAATGCAAAGCATGCACCCGCTCGAACGTCAAGCGGACGGGGGGCGCGTCCAGTTTGATTTTGCCGTCCTGTGAGTAAGTAAAACCTATCTTGGGGAAGGCGAGGGCAAGCTTTGTTATTAATTCATCAATAAGGTCGGATTCCCAGCGGTTTTCTTTGAGGAATTTGAGGCGCACAGGGACATTGTAGAAAAGATTGATCACCTCCACAAGAGTGCCTTTGCCCGCCCCTACGCGCTCGGACTTTCGGAGAATTCCGCCTTCGACCAAGATTTCCGCACCCGGTTCGTCTGAGGCGTCGCTTGTTACCAGCCTCAGTTTGGAAACCGAGGCGATACTAGCCAGAGCCTCCCCGCGGAATCCCATGGTAGCCACCGAAATCAGGTCCTTTTCTGACCTGAGTTTTGATGTGGCGTGCCTCTCCAGGGCAAGAAAGGCGTCGTCGTGGCTCATGCCGAAGCCGTTGTCACGAACTCGAATAAGCTTCTTGCCGCCTCTCTCAATGTCAATGCGAATGGATGTCGCTTCCGCGTCGATGGAATTTTCAACGAGTTCCTTTACCACCGACACCGGACGGTCCACAACTTCCCCCGCGGCGATGCGGTTTATGACTCCTTCGTCCAGAACTCTTATTCGGTTTGACACCTGGTGTTTTTCCGCTCGACTCAATCAGGCGGCAAGAGACCCTAGCACGTCCCTTTCCGTCGGGCTAAAGGCGACGGTGCGAAACGCCCTAATCGGAGTTGAATAGACTCTCTTGGCCTGCTTTTAAGGCCATTTTCTTGAAATGTTCGTGGGCCCTGCGAGTGGCCACTCGTCCCCTTGGTGTGCGGTCCACGAAACCCTCTTTGACAAGATAAGGCTCGTAAACGTCTTCGAGTGTATCTCTTTCCTCGCCGACCGCTGCGGCAAGGGTTTCAATTCCTACCGGGCCGCCGTCGAATTTCCATATTATTGTCTCCAGGAACTTTCTGTCCATATTATCAAGGCCGAGATGGTCCACGTCCAGCATCTCGAGGGCTCTCATCGCGGTCTCCTTGTCTATGAGCCCGTCAGCGCGAACCTCGGCATAGTCCCTGACTCTCCTCGTGAGCCGATTTGCCACTCTTGGGGTTGCCCTCGAACGGTTTGCGATTTCCTCGGCTCCTTGTTCGTCTATTTCAACGTTCAATATGGAAGCGGACCTTTTTACGATGGTCTTGAGTTCCCCCGGAGAATAGAAGTCCAGGTGGAACATGATTCCGAAACGGTCTCTGAGAGGATTCGTCAGTAGTCCGCTTCTGGTCGTGGCTCCCACCAGAGTGAATGGCGCAAGATCTATCTTGATGGTTCGAGCGCTCGGTCCCTGACCGATGATTATATCCAGCTTGAAGTCTTCCATGGCGGGATAAAGGATTTCCTCTACCACTGGCGAAAGCCTGTGGATTTCATCTATGAAAAGCACATCACGGCTTTCCAGATTTGTGAGTATGGCAGCCAGATCGCCGGGTTTTTCGATAACGGGTCCTGCGGTGGTCCGTATCTGCACGCCCATTTCATGCGAGATGATATGAGCCAGGGTCGTCTTCCCAAGACCCGGAGGACCGTGGAAGAGAATGTGGTCCAAAGCTTCACCCCTGTTCCGGGCAGCCTGGATGAACACGTCCAGGTTTTCTTTTATCCTGGCTTGCCCTACGTACTCGTGCAGGGAACGGGGGCGGAGCGTACGTTCCGAGTCGACGTCACCTTCGGCGCAACGACCGTTCACTACCCGATCCAAACTCACAAGCTTATCCTTGGCGTTTATCATTGATCAACAACCATCCCGTCAATGACTGGAGTCGGCCGCGGCCTTCAATTGGCACTCTCCATTGAGGGCCGACGGATCGTGGCCTCGACATATACCACATATCCCGGAAAATCGCGTTTGTGAATCATATCCTACGGAGCGTCTTTACACGAGTCGCAGTCCTACCGCAAGCCACCGAAATTGCAAAATTCTTGCACAATCCACTCATATGAGGTTATTCTAATAATTTGAGGTACGAGTTCGTCTACATGCAGTTGCTCGGGCTAACTGACGAATCTTGCTGCCCCGCGTAATTTAATGAAAACAGTGAAATACAAATCGTGATTGATCGAATGCCTCCGGAGATGTTCGAAGTCTCCCATAGGATCGGGCATCGCATTGACTATTCGAACGGCTTCAGGATACGAGAACTTGAGCCGGACTGAAAGGTATATTAAGAAAGACTAGTGGCTAGCTGGATGATCGCGTGGGGCCTGCGAACGGAATATCTCGGCAGCCAGGTAAGAGCTTGGAAGCACGGAAAATCAACATATACAGGGAGGATACAAAACCATGTCGGGCCACAATAAATGGAGCACCATAAAGCACAAGAAGGGCGCGGCAGATGCCAAAAGGGGAAAAATATTCTCCAAATTCATCAAGGAAATAACTATCGCCGCGCGCATGGGGGGAGGAGACCTGGAAGGAAATCCCCGCCTCCGGACAGCGGTAAACGCCGCCAGGGCGGCAAACATGCCCAAAGACAATATTGAAAGAGCCGTCAAGAGAGGCACCGGAGAAATCGAAGGCGTCAACTACGAAGAGATCGTATATGAAGGATACGGCCCGGGAGGCGTGGCTGTACTGGTGGAGGCTCTCACGGACAACAAGAATCGCACGGTTGCCGAGATCAGGCATATTTTTGACAAGCACAGCGGGAACCTGGGAGAAAGCGGTTGCGTATCGTGGATGTTCGACAAGAAGGGAATGATCGAAGTGACTTCCTCCGGCCTGACCGAGGACGAAGTAATGGAACTGGCCCTCGAGAATGGGGCCCAGGATGTAAGTAACGAAGGCGACTCCTTTGAGATTACTACGGACCCGTCGGAATTCGAGGTCGTTCGTAAGGCAGTGGAACAAAAAGGCTGGAAAGTCGATATGGCCGAAATCACGATGATTCCTCAAACCACGGTCAAGCTTGACGGCAAGAAGGCCGAACAGATGCTGAAGATGATGGATGCCCTGGATGATCACGACGATCTTCAGAGAGTGTACGCGAATTTCGACATATCAGAAGAGGAAATGCTCAGAGTATCGGCATGACCTCCAGCGGAAGGCGATTTGAAATCTTCGAGGATTTGCAGGGCCCCCGTGGCAAGGCAGATTCTCGGAGGCGCTCTCATTGGCTATTGAGTCGGAAAGATCGAAATGCGAGGCCTTCGACACGCATGGCATTTTTGGATTCACAGAGCATTGATTAGGTGTTATACTGAAACCCTATACCCTTACGCGAAGGACTCCGATTCAAATGACTGAAAAACGTGAAATAAGCGCTAAGAGTTTTGTTAGGGATGTCCGCTCCGGAATGTCCTCGTCAGATTTGATGAGAAAATACAAGCTCAGCCAAACGGGATTCCGGAGCGTACTTAGAAAACTGATCAAGGCCAAACTCGTTTCGACAGCTGAAATCAACAGCCGTACATGGCTCGCCAAAGACATAGGGATTGTCAGCGGTCTTCGACGTTTCCCCAGGACCGAGGTCAAGTTTCCGCTTGTTTGCTGTCCAGCCGATCAGCCGGCTGAAAAAGGCTTTGTCAGAGATATTTCTGCAAAGGGACTGTCAGTGGAAGGAATAAAGGCATTGCCAGGCGAGGCAAAGAACTTCCGAATCAGATCCAGCGAATTGGTGGATTCCTCGACCTTCGAGATTGAGGTCAAGTGTCGCTGGACTAAAGCTAACAACGATGCTGAGGAAGAAGACGTAGCCGGCTTTGAGATCACCAGCATCTCAACCGGAGCATTCGATGAGCTTGAAAAAATCATCAAGCATTGATTCCTATCGAAATTGACACCCGGTTATTTGTCGTATCAACTCACGGAGTGCCAGCAGGTTTTCAGGGGTGATGCTGATTATCTTGAATCCCGCAAAGGGTCTCGCTTCGGGGCCCTCCATGGCAAACCAGCGGCATTCGGCCTCCGCAACAATATTCCTCATCTCTTTCATCTGCCTCACTAAAAACACAAGTCTTTTCACCTCTCCGGGTTTAGCTGTGAGGCCGCAGATTCGCACGCCTCTTTCGTTGATATCGAATACCCATCCTTTCGCTTCAGGGTTTTCCTCATAGTGGGCCGGTATAAGGGATGCTACGAGATACCTTGGGAGAAGTCTCCTGGATTCGGTCTCCACGGAATCGTCGCACATCAGCGGCCTCCAATAGAGGGCCGCTCCAGACATCCGTCCTTGGTTCAACAGCTGATTCAATAGGTATTTTAGACTCTTGGCTGAAATGTGGTATTTTTCGATCAAATCTGAATCGGTAATCCCGCTGCGAACGTCATCGATGATCTCATCGATTCTCGTTTCCTGAATGCTCATGGCAAGCCTCCCGGCTGTTGGCCTGTGCGGTCGTTGGAAACGGAAATTTTCCCTGACTTGTCCGAGCGATTCCCAGTGCCTATGGCCTGGCTCAACCCAAATAGGCCCTCGCCTGCCCATTTATTGCGGGACTCACAGCTTCAGGCACCTTATCCATTATGCGCTGCAGTGCTGCTATCACTTTGCCTTGTAGATCGGGCTTCAGTTTCTGTGCATGCTGAAAGACGTTAAGTAGTTTGGCGGCTACGTACGGGTTCAGCGCTGCGACTTCGATGATCGTTGCGGTGACCCATTCAATTCCTTTATCTTTCCATATCATTTTCGTATTGGCAGCCATAGTCAAGAACAAAGCTCTGCACCACGTAGGATTTGTGATTGCAAAAGACGGTCTGGCCTTTTCGGCCTCGACCATGTCGAATACGTCGTCGCAAGTGCCGGAAGACACAATCCTGAGGTAGTTTGCATAACCGCTTATGTGCGCATGCCATGACGTGTAAACGTCTTCCAGTATTTGCTTGCGTTCGGACGCAGAACTGCGGTTCAGGGCCATGAGAGCGGAAACACGATCTTGGGCAGTGGTTGCCGATCGATAGTGGTCCAGAATGATCTGGCGGGATTCCGGGAGATCGTCGCACGCCACAAAATCCAGCAGGACATGCTTCAGAATGCGTTCTTCTATGCCGTCTTTCGGAGATCTCCTCGGGCCATAAGTGTTCAGGCCGAGGAATGCCTCCACAAGTTCTTTCTTGTAGGTTCTGTTTACCGCCAACATAATCCTATCCCGCACCTCGACGAGTTCCAGATACCATGTGGCATAGTTCCTGTCCAATGGCTGTTCGTCCACCCTGAGGAAGTACGCTTTCAAACCGGGAGCGAGGCCGCGGTCCGTCAGAATCTCGCCATAAATGGAGAGCCAGTCAGCGTCGGGTTCGGTTTGCTTGTCCGTGAGGAGAGCTATCCGCTGGCGATCCGTCAGTTGTCGCATTGCCTCAACTCGGTTGAAGAGATTGGGGTCAAGACGAGCCTGCAAACGTAACACGTCAGGGGTTGCTGTTTCCTCCTTGAAAGTGCCGTAAAATGAATAATCCCGATTCAAGGACGCGAACGCTGGCGCCTCCTTGAGCCCACCATCCAACGTCAAAGAATCGGATTCTTTGGTAAGATGAAAAATGCGCTCAGTTCCAGGGATTATTTCGCCCTTTTGGTCCACGAGAGCTATGTCCACCGGCAAGTAAAAACTGCAGCCTGCAGAGGATTCCTGACGCAAATTTATTGCGAAGGTTTTTTCTTCAAGGCTGTAATGTGTCGACGCGAATACACCTGGATATCCGACTCGTCTAAGCCAAGATTCCCTGAATTGGTTCAGACTTCGGCCGGAAGCTTCTTCAAAGCATTCGAAGAATTGATCGGTATTCGCATTGGAGTTCCTGTATCTGGAAAAGTACAAGGTTTTTGCCGCCTTGAAGACGTCAGGCCCCAGAATAAGCCTGAGCATTCGTATGACCTCGGCTGCCTTGACATAAGTGACAGCATCTATTAGTTCATCCGGATCGTTGAATCCGTCACGCACTATTTTTCCTGCATACCCTCCATCTTCTACCGCGAGCGGACCGAGCAACGGATTACGGATTGAGTCAACCTGAGTGAGTCTCACGAAAGCCGGATCAAACACATCAGCCATGAACATTCTTTCCACATCCACCGTGTAAGCTTCGTTCAGCCAAACATCGAACGGCGTTTCCATCGTGGTTTCACTTCCGCACTGATTGTGTTCGAATTCGTGTACTATGACTGCATGCGCGTACATAAGCTGTTGATCAAGTGTGTGCTCGTCAATGAGAGCCGCATCGGTGACTATTGTGGTGTTCCCGACGTTTTCCATGCCACCGAAATTTGATTTGTTCATGCAAATAGTTCTGTACGTGTCGCCAGTGTACTCGTAGTCCTGAGTCTTACGAATCCACAACACGGCTTGCTTCAAGATTTCCATGGGAAGACGGGCATTCTGAACTCTGCCCGGCGGCACCAGATATTCGAGTCTTAGGCTTCTACCAGACTCGTAAGTGACGTGATCCACAAGAGCGTCCCAAGTTCCTGCACATGCCAAGAACAAATAGGGAGCCATGGGAATGGGGTTTTCGTAAGTGATAATCTGTCTTCCGGGATCGCCGGACTTGGGCACTGGTTTGCCTTCAGGATTGAGAACTCTACTTATGTTTCCATTGGATACCAGGTGAGTATATTCGGCTGACGCCTCCAGAGTAGTGGTCATGGTGCACTTTGCACGGCAGTCGTCGAATATTGGCATTATTCGTTGGAAGCCCCACTGCTGGCACTGGGACATGTACTGCTGAGGGGCTCCAGGCGGGGTTGAATCTTTGTATATTCCTTCGAGTACATGGTCTGATGGGATGCATCGAGTGATCGTCCGAACCCGGAATCGTTCGCCGGTCTTCACCTCACTTGGTAGGGTCACAACGAGCTTTGCCCTAGGTTCGTCGTACTTGTATTCCAATAGGCTATAACGATCCTTGCCAGCTACATTTTCGACCCATTCCACAGTGACAATCTGCAGGTCCCGCGCATCCAACTCAACGTGTTTCGTGGGTCCCTTGGCAGTCATGTGAAGGACGTTCGAGGCTTCAACAAGATTATCGAGGAAGTTCAGATAGATTGTGAGGTGATCAAGTGTGACCGGCAATTCACCGAGGTCTTCCCGTCTGTACTTGTATTTTTTTTCGTCCAAGGCGGCCACCTCCTCTGTAATTGGAACGTATCGACCGAAACAGGGTGGATGTAGACCGACAAAGCCTAGATACAGAGGAGGCAAAAGTCAAGCCACTGCTGACAGAAGTCCGCTATTGATCTTGGTTATTCCTCATTGATTGTGCTGCGAGCGATTGAACAGTCAACGCATATCAGCACACGTGATATTTTCAGTCTTTACATAATGTCAGTAATTTTAACACCCGCCTGATCGAAAAGCATTGCTCCGTTCCTTGAAACCTCAGCGACTGCGTTGCGCGAATTCCGTACGGCCAATGGCACGCACGTTGCAATCGGATTAGAGATGCTGAGAACGACAATTCCAATCACGAGAAGGAGGTTCGTACCATGGTACCAAGAAGAATCATATGCTGTACCGATTTTTCCTACAATTCCGAACCAGCCCGCGAGCTGGCTGTAGATTACGCAAAAGCTTTCGGGGCCAGGCTTACTCTGGTTCACGTGATCGATTCATCTCTGTTTCCGACCTATGTAGATTGGTTGGGCGACGAGATAGACCAAATTCTCGCCCGTACAAAAGAGGCCGCTGAAACCAAACTTCAGGAAATCGCAAATAAATGTGGCGACTTAAGCGACATAAAAACGTGCTGTGAGATCGGGTCACCTGCTGAAAAGATCGTAGGCGTGGCGAATGATGAGGCTGCGGATTTGATCGTAGTAGGAACTCACGGACACACGGGAGTCAAGCATCTGGTTATGGGGAGCATAGCCAGGAGTGTCTTGAGAACCGCTCATCGACCGGTGCTAATTGTTGAAGCCTCGCCCCTGGGCTGACCACAAGGGGTTCGTGCGTCAGCCTCAGTAAAAAAACCAAGTAGCTCAATGACGTACACCCGCTGAATGAAGGCATTCCGGATGTCTTTTGGCCTAGGCTGCCGGGGGTCTTTTTGGTGTTCACAAGTTCTGCTTGTGAACACATTCCGAGTGGCCTTCTTCATACGTGATCATTGGATTCCTTGTTGATTCATTTCTAAGGACTATCAATCTTCCTATATTAGGAATTATCCAAGATACTGTCGAATAGCATACTCTTTGTTTGGTCTTTGAGTTCCCGAACGGTGATCCAGCCGCCGAATAATGTCTGAGGCTAAGTGAACCGCACGCCTCTGAAACAGACCAAAATGATGCGGTTCCCGTTGGCCCCCAGGATAATGGCATCGAATTATTCCAAAAGAAACACGAGCCTCATTTTTCCCAAATATGAAATTCCGAGAATTACCCTGAATCCATGAGACAACCCCCAAGGGGAAAAGGGAGGCTGAAATGAAAACGATTGTAACCACACTGGGCCTTTGCCTGACGCTCGTTGCGGCAGCCCTAACGGGATGGGTATTTGCAGCCGATCAATCCACCGTTTGTTTAGAACTGGCTGACAAAGCAGAGGATTTCATCCATGAAAAGGGTAAAGAATACGCACTGAAGGTCTTTTCCGCTTCTAAAGGGCCTTTCATAGACAAGGAAATGTACGTGTTTGCGTGCTCAATGGATGGCAAACTGTTGGCTCATCCTTACAGGAGAGATATTGTGGGCCAGGACGTCAATAATCTCACTGATTCCAAAGGAAAGCCCATATTCCGCGAATTCCAGAAAGTTGCGCAACAGAAAGGCACCGGCTGGGTAAGCTATTGGTGGACTAAGCCTGGTGAACAGAGGGAATTCTCGAAGACGACCTATATCAAACGAATCCCGGATTACAATATCTATATTGGGGTAGGATATTACAAGCCCGTACAGTACTCCCAGAACGCGAACCGACCAGACGCGAACTGATACGAATTCGCTTTGAAATCAGTAAGATTGGTGGAACTTTCTTTGGCAAAGAAGGTTCCCCCAGACCCCATAGGCGCTAACTTGATGAACTGGCTCGCGTTATTTCAGCTACTTAGCCAAGCCCAACCCCGAAACCCCTCGGTGTACCCGGGCAGGGGTATTTTCAGGTAAAGCCGGGGTCCAGACTCTGGATTCCTGCCTTCGCAGGAATGACGGATTAAGAGCGAAACATCCTTAAGTTTGCGCATATGCCCCCAGACCCCTTCCTTATTTGAATGCCACTAGTGTAAGATACCAAGTTGTGGCCTTTTCAGGGTCAGAGGAGTCATCCCGATACCAGGAAAGGCGCCAATCCATCCCCTGGAATTCGAAGAGCAGCAGGGAGGTACGTCATGATGAAAACCATCGTTGCAGGGCTAGCTGGTGGGATGGCAATGAATTTGGCGATGCTATTCACGTTCCGAATGATTGGGTTCGGTTGGAACGGCGGAGGCATCCTGCTCGACCCAACGGTGCAAAGTCAAAAACTCATTGCAGTCTGGACATCCCTTGAACCTCTTCCACGAGTCGTTGTCAACCCGGTTCCGATCGTAGTTGGGTTAATGCTTTTCGGGGTAGGTCATGCATTCATTTACAAGTGGCTATCTGTCGCGTGGCCTCCTGGAATCATTCCGCGGGCCTTGAGGTTGGCTGGTTTGCTTTTCTTCATGTCGTTTCTGTTCTGGGAATTTTTCACTCCATTCAACCAATTCTGGGAGCCGCCTGCCCTGATAGCGCTTGAGATGTGTTTCTGGGCGCTCATCGCCCTGGCAGACGCGTTTGCAATTGCTACGGTCATCGAGATCGGGCACAAAGGGTAAATCCCTGCTTCGTCTTACTCTGCGCAGCAGGCGGACTGCTCAGAAAGGGCTTTTTACTGATTTCATTCACGTCGAGCCAAGGGGGGACACGATGCGGATATCCGTGGGATTCTATTTTTGCTGCTTTCGCATAATCCGGGGACACCCTTACCTGTTCGCTCCACGTGGCCAAGATCGCGTAAGGTATCCGCATAATCCGTTCCCGCAGACTCCTTCCCAGATTCCCTGGTGCCATAGTAGCGACTAAAGCGAACTAACATCGATGTAGTGTTCTACTTTTCTATTATGGGTAGTCCGTTTGTTGGGTGCTTTGCAGAATCACCTCATTGATCGGTCTATCTCAGGTACTCAATGTTAACGTCTGGCACTAAAGAGTACCCGGGCTTTGCCAATAGCTCAATAAACCTGACCCCTTTTGAGGGATGAAACATATTGGCCGATGCGCTGCTCCTGATGACCCAAGCTGTATCCAGCCCGCGCTCGGTCCCGGCCATGGCCAGAACTTCCTGACCCTCTGGTATTACACCCGCATCAACCGACATTAGAACGCATTCCAAACACACCAAAGTACCAGTCGATATTAATTCCAGGGTCTTTGCCATGAGATCGAGTCCGGTAACCTGATGAAGATGCACCCGAATAGAAAAACTTGGACCGAAGAAAGGTATGGTCCCTTGAACAATTCTCACCTTGAGGTTGTCAAGTCTCTCTCTATTCGCCTGAGTGATTCCCATAGGCACCCTTGTTAGCCCTTGTTCGGACCAAGTCGATCTAATCTGAGCCAGTTCAGGGATAGTGGCAAATGGTCCTTCATCCATTCTATCCACTTCCCAATTCATCCCTTGAGGGCAAGTAACACAGGTCACTTTTTTATTCGGGATTCTCTCTGCCGCTTTGAGCGCGCAATCCCCAGTGATGGAGGCTACCACTATGTGTTCGTACTTGGACGAGACAGCTTTCACTATCTCAATTACCTCATCAGTATTGACCGGCCCTGGCCTTTCAAAAACTCTCATGGAATTACTCCTTATTGTAAATATTCACGCTATGACGTGTCGCCCAACAATGATTATGCAGTCTGATTAAAAGTGGGAAACGCAGACTGAGGCGGCCCCCTCGAATCCCACGCTGCTACGCCAAATGCCGGAGCGATGCATGGGACTTGAGAGGCGAGTGCTGTGTTCATCGGTGTGCGCGTTCCAACCTCAGTTCGGGCTTGAAGCCGTGGAGATTCATACGCCTATGCAGGGTACGTTGTCCGGCTCTTGTTTTGTGCGGTTTGCGCGGTCACCGATCCTGCAAGCTTACGCTACGCTCTGGTCTTGATAGTCCGTCCGGTGGCTCTCCGGTACGCCCATTCAGCTGCCAAGCACACTGGAATCAGAGCGAACATGGTTACGAACGCCTCCCTGGAGTGCTGGTAGATGTACACGGAGAGGATCGCTGCCATGATCAGGCAACCTGCCAAAGAGAGTCCGATGATCAATCTCTTTCCTCCGGTTTCGTCGGCCACTTTCAGATGAGCCGCATGCACCGCCGCGTAAATGAGCAGAAAAGCGCCGCTGCCCATCATTGCAACTCCGGACAGGTCGAAGAAAAGGATAAAGAGGATAACTGCTCCGGCAGTTATGAAAAGACCGCCCGGGGCACCCCATCTAATCCGCAGCGAAAATATCGCCGGCAGTTCGCCGTCACGGGCGATCGTGTAGCTCACATTCGCTGCGCCGAACAGCGTCGCGTTGATCGCGGAGGCCGTGGAAAACAGAGCGGCAATAGCGATCAGCCTGAAACCGAAATCTCCCAGGAACGGTCTTGCAGCCTCGGCCAGCGCGTAGTCCTTCGCTTTTACGATCGCGGGGATGTCGAGGTTTCCGACAACAGCCAGCGAAACGGCCACATAGATCACGATGACCGAGATAACGCTCGAGTAAAGGGCCTTGGGCAACAACTTCTTCGGGTCCTCCATATCTTCAGCCGCGTTTGCCACAAGCCCGAATCCCTCGTACCCGATGAAGAGTATACCCGCACCAAAGAAAATCCCAGAGGCCGAAGGCCATAGATTCGGTGTCAAGTATGTCGGGTGGATGAAGAGCAGACCAGCGACCGCGAACAGCACGAGTATGGCGAGTTTCACCGCGACGATGAAGGTCTCCGAGCGGCCCACGAAATTCGGCCCCACCACATTGGCGGCCGTAAAGACCAGCACGATCCCCACGCCGAACGCCTTGGGCAGCCACGCTGCGTGATGGCCCGGCAGAAAGGTCATGGCGTATCCGGCGAATGCCTGAGCGTACAGGGCCAGTGCGATCACGTACCCAACCCACATGTAGATGTTGATGCCGCCGCTGAGCACACCATCCCCGAAGCCCTTGACAAGAAACTCCACTGCGCCCCCGGCTGATGGATATCTGGCTCCCAGTTTGGCGTACGAGTACGTGGACAGGAGCGCGACCACTCCTCCGATCACGAACGATACCCACAGGGCCGTTCCAGACGCCTCAGCGACAACACCCAGGATCGAGAAGATCCCGGCGCCAACCATGCCCCCTATGCCGATGGACATGGCCGCAAGAAGCCCGATCCTGCCTGCTGAAGCCTGAGGAGGTCTTTCGACGCCTCCCGGCTGTTGATCTGTCAATGGAGCACCTCCTGAAACAGTGGGTGACCGCTATTTAACGGATCTGCGCTCAAAGAAGGAAGAAATTGGAGAGAAACTGCTTGTAATTAGTTTCTGCCCATTCTTCGTCGTTTGAATGTGAATTGGCATGTAGCGTCCCGAGTTCGCCCGTTAATCCTTATCAATTATTCATTACATTTTTCTTGGAACACGTATAGGCCTTTTTGATTAATGGGATCGTAGGTAAAATCTATCCCGACTAGATTCTTTTTTTCGACCAGATCATCGAATTGTTCCCTGGTCTTCATCCTCCATTCCAATGCCTCTTTTATGTTGCCGTTTCTTAGATCCTGAATGTTCAGAGGAATCTCGACGCACGCACTGATTGCGCAGTTTGGCGTGCTGAAAATATCTGTTTTTTCAATTTGCCTTTCGATTCTCTCTTGCACGAGTTGAGTTCGGATATGCCACTCAACTCTGAACCGGTCCGTAGGAAGCCCTGAATGCAATGGTGAACTGACGCTGCCGTAAAAATCCGTGAAATGACGGGTAACAATGCCACCGAGTTTGGCAATGTAGAGATTTGCGTTAACGCTTTCCAGCGGGTCGAAGGTCCAGGATATGGTATCGACATCGTGTTGAAGCATTATGGTCCTCAAGGCCAGAAGCAGTTTAGATCCAATTCCCTTGTGCTGGTGATTCTTCGATACGCCTATCATGTCGACATGTACTTCTTTAGGGTTTGACGTCGGAAACGTGAGGACGTACCCCGCTATCTTTCCATCCAGAAAATACCCCAAGACTGTCCCCTTTGGCCCCATGAAGCTGGAAACAGCCTTGAATGTGTGCACTGGCACCACATCTGCTGCTGCCAGTCCCCATACCTCCTTTTGGAGGCCCAGCAGCTCTGAGAATTCATCGATGGTTGTTAAGGGTCCTATTTGTTCATGTTTCATCTTTGGCATAGCGTTCCAAGTGTGGCGTAATCCGTTAATCAAGAGATACCAAAATGAACTACCTCCACGCGGCCAAAATTAAGCGAGGTGTCAAGTGGGTGCAATACTAATTGGAAAAATGTGAATTCTCATAGACAAGTGTCGGCACTGCGCCTGACACATCATAGACAAAGAAGGCTCTGTCACCACAACCGCAGCAGCTTACTGTTGCCCAGTACGCCAGGTACAGCCTCTCGTTCACAGAGAAAAGTAAAGGGGGTGTGTACGTGCAGGACCCGCACAATTTGAAAGCCTCATTTTGAATTAACAGTACGATGGGACCGTATTCATTGCTAAGCTTCTCATTATACCTGAATACGAGAAATGCAGCATTCCCGGCCCTGAAGACATCAGGTGGAGAATCCCCAACATACCGATGAAGTTGGTTTCTTTCAAAAGCGCATCCCTCTTTTGCTCGCCTTTTAGCTGCTCGCAGCGCCTTCATCTCTACATATTTGGAGAGGGAAGATCTATCGCCGCGTGGCTCTAATACACGAACCGCTGAGGTATCAACCCCGACAATCGCAATCGAGAGCTTCTCGTCCCAGTCTGCAGCAAGACTCTTTTCAACCCCTAACAAGCGGGTGGCTTCGAATTCATAATTTGCATACTCATACGCTAACGGGTCGGATGTCTTGGAGCTCCAATTGGCTTCGTTGCTAACCAGGACCACGTTAAGTCCGGGCTGAAAAGAATCTGCCAAGCAGAGAGTTCTAGCCTGTAGTTCCCCGCGATCGTCCACATCACCGCAGTCGAAAGGGACAGAGAAGGAGATACTGGGCTCTTTCGCAGGTTCACTGTAAGCACAGGAGCACAAAACAAACAGAACTGCAGCAAACACAAATGAAGCCAACAGGCCCATCACTCTCATGGGTTAGCCTCCTCATGCGGTACATTCGGCTCAGAGGGTCTTCTATTCCTGAGACCCTGCAAATGTCTCATCGGACGCTTTCAGAATTGAGCAAGGTCTCCGCCACTTCCGAACCGTAAGTCACTCTTCCGGTCAAATGTTGATATGACAAAGAAAGGCATGCAATCTCGACTGCATACAGAACACATTCCACCACGTGGATCGCGAAATCGGCGACAACCGAATAGCCCAGCAAGTACGCCGGGAATTTATCGAGCACCAGTGGCAGAATGCTGACAATTAACACGAGACGCCAGCCGTTGTTCTCAGTTGTATCGACTGCCCATTTGATGTTAGGACGCTCATCTACTGCAGTTGCAGGAAGCAGAATCGAGATTCTGGCAAACACGTACACGCAGGGAATCGTAACCAAGATCGTCACAATTACGACCCATGGCCTTGATGGCAATCCAAGCAATAATGCTAGGCCGAATACTGGAATGCCGACCGCTGCTCCAACTGCAAGGAAGCACACATAGCCAAGTAGCAGCCAGCCTACAAATCTTGTTTCTCGCGGGGACCAGCCGGAGAGGCCGTACTTGGACACAGAATCGTCACCCATTATAATGAGCCTATGGCACGTTACTGCAAACACGGCGAAAGCCATTCCGACCACAACAACTAGTATGATGCCGGAAATCGCGGCATATCCCGGTCCCAAGACCTTCATCATGAGCAGTTGAATCAACATATGCGACGCTATCAGAAAAAGGGCCGCCGGGAGAAGCGCCCTGAACATGACTGCCCGTTTGAGCCAACAAATTGCGATCGCTTGCCTGATAATTGCCATGACCGGTAAAGGGCCGGAATTGCGAATAGTCTTCAAGGAAACCTCCATCCATATTCACTTGGGCCTGTGCGCGAGGTCCGCTCTCCGTAATTGAACCAAGACCAAATGACAGTTTGAGGAAACTGAATCGGATTCATTGAACGACTCCAAAGTTGAGTAAGTATCCTCCGAGTTAGCCAAAGTGTGCGGTAAGAGTACTTTCCGATTTGGAAATCCCCCCGGCCCCTTTTACAAACGGGGTGGAAAAGCCGGGATGAATTCCCCCCTCTGGATAAAGGGCGGCAGGGGGGATTTTTCAGATCTGCTCCACAAATTCAGGACACATCTTTTGGCAATGGCCATAAGCTTCGCAGATTCCTACGGGTACAAAGCCCTATACCCCTTGATTGGGGCTCCCCGGCGAAGCAGGAGCCTCAGTCTGCTCTTCTGATTTCCGATCAGGAAACAACCGCGAGACGCCATAAACAGCTAACACACCGAAAAGCGGAGAGATCTGCGCCCAATGTGCGGGCAAGCTTCTGCCGATCATGATAAAGAACAAGATCGCACAAAATGTCATAGCCCATCCTTCCCCCCAGCGACCCTTCGTGGAAGCAGTCGCAGTGACAAAGACTTCAGAATACTTGAGAGCGGGATTTCTAAGTAGCTCCATCATGCAAATGAGTGCTGCCGCGCCGATGAGCATGCAGAACACGGGCCACAGCACAGAGGCATTCTCGGTGAGTCGAAGGAAGAATACCAACCAGCACGATATGGCAAGTTTACGATAGATGCTCTGCCTCATGACCCATCACCCCTTGTTTGTGCAATTGTGCAGCATGCTTGCCGCTTGAGGAATGTTGTTCTAATCCGAGAAAACCAGCATAGTCCGCTCGAAGCTGCAGTGCTCGACTTTGCAAAAGGCCCGCTATTCCAATTCGTTCAGCAGTCTTTTGGCCTCTTCTTCGTCTTCTTTTCTCACCTGGAGTCGGGCCGAAACCTCGGCCAGCGTCTCGCCAGAGGCCAAGTATGGGATTCCCTCACTCTCCAACAACGACTTGGCAATAGAAACCAGGATCAGGTCCCTCGAATACAGCACTGTTACCCAGTCAATCTCCAAATCGGGAGTCGCCTAACAAGGCTCGCTGTCGGGCAATCTCTCAACAAGCGGAACCTTGCACTGTGCACACTCGGAGAATCCCTCTCTGTATTCATCTCCGCAATTGGGGCAGAACATAAGGAATCCCTCCTTCTGACTTTTTCTGGTTCCCGGGCTCTGGGGAATGCGTGACCAAAAGGCTCTACCTCCAGTATGATGTTGAAATAACC
>JACRDE010000251.1 GCA_016212935.1 Desulfomonile tiedjei
ATCCTGTGATGAATCACCTTATCCAGGCCGACAAATGCGCCGCCACAGATAAACAAGATATTGGTTGTGTCTACCTGGAGGAATTCCTGCTGAGGATGCTTCCGTCCTCCCTTGGGAGGAACATTTGCCATCGTGCCCTCGACGATTTTTAGAAGTGCCTGCTGTACGCCTTCTCCGGACACGTCACGGGTAATGCTGGGATTCTCAGTCTTTCGGGATATTTTGTCTATTTCGTCTATATATACTATTCCGCGGCATGCGCGGGAGATATCATAGTCCGCGTTCTGAAGAAGAGTGAGAATAATATTTTCGACGTCTTCGCCTACGTATCCTGCTTCTGTCAGGGTCGTGGCATCCGCAATCGCGAACGGAACGTTCAAAATGCGTGCAAGAGTTTGAGCCAAAAGGGTCTTGCCCGAACCGGTGGGGCCAATCAGAATAATATTGCTCTTCTGAAGTTCGACGCCGTCCAGATCAGGTTTGGATTCAATCCTCTTGTAATGATTGTGAACTGCCACAGACAGAATCTTCTTCGCCTTCTCCTGTCCGATCACGTATTCGTCCAACGACCGCTTTATCTCCGCAGGGGTCGGCACTTTTGAACGTGCACGGCCCAGTTCTTCTTTCTCGTATTCTTCGGCAATAATTTCATTACACAGTTCAATGCACTCGTCACAGATGTAAACCGTAGGTCCGGCTATGAGCTTGCGCACCTCATCCTGACTTTTGCCGCAGAATGAACAATAAAGAGAAGAAAAATTACCTTTTCTGCCCGCCATGAATTCCTCCTTGGACCTCGCTCTTCGCAGGCAACCGCTGATTTCCTTTGAACTCGTCCGAAAGCTTGCGTTTTGGGCGAATTCTTACTTGGGTGCTCCCTCGGGCAATTCCACTTCCCTGCGGGAGATCACGTGGTCTATGATTCCGTATTCCTTAGCCTCTGTTCCGCCCATGAAGTAGTCCCTTTCAGTATCGGTCTCGATTCTTTCAAGAGGCTGGTGGGTGTGCTGAACCAGGATACGGTTGAGTTCACTGCGCATGCGTAGGATTTCCCTGGCATGGATTTCTATGTCTGTTGCTTGCCCCTGAAATCCGCCCATCGGCTGATGGATAAGTATCCTCGAATGAGGCAACGCATATCTCTTATCGGGAGTTCCAGCAGCCAGGAGCAATGCCCCCATACTGGCGGCCTGGCCGATGCAAATAGTCTGAACATCCGGTTTTATGTATTGCATCGTGTCATATATGGCAAGTCCGGAGGTGACTACTCCTCCAGGGGAGTTTATGTAAAAGTTTATGTCCTTGTCAGGCTCTTCACTCTCCAGAAAAAGAAGCTGAGCAATAATCAAATTTGCTACGTAGTCGTCTACGGCCGTCCCGAGAAAGATTATTCTCTCTCTGAGGAGTCTCGAATAAATGTCGTATGATCGCTCGCCGCGACTGGTTTGTTCAACTACGATGGGTACAAGCATTGTTCCTACTCTTCCTCTTTTTCTTTCTGAGAATTCGCTTCCTCGGGCGGGTTCTCTTCCGTTATCTCTCCATGGTCTTGAATAAATTTAAACACTTTTTCCTGGAGGAGCGAGGCCCTAAGTTCTTCTGTCATCTTGTTTGCCTCAAGCTGGTCCTTCAGATAGTCAGCGGACATCCCTATTTGTTCCGCCCTTTCCGCAATTCCGGCCTGAAGATCTTCATCCGAGACTTCTATGGCCTCCTTTTCTCCTATGGACCTGAGCAGGAGCCCTGTCTTGACTATTCTTTCAGCCGAAGGCCGGACCTGATTTCGCTGGGCCTCAGACGGCGCGGGCAATTTTCTTGGATCCAGGCCGTGTGCCACCAGGTTTTGAATCGTCTGATTCAGAAGATTGTCCACTTGGCTTTCGATCATCGTCGTTGGCACTTCGAAGGACATCTTTCCTAGCAGGGCGTCGATGATCTGTTCTTCCATTTCTTTCTTGGAACGGTTTTCGATGATCTGTGTCAGATCTTTCCTTATTTCGTCCTTCAGAGCTTCCACTGTCTCGAATTCTCCGAGATCCTTTGCAAAATCGTCGTCGAGAGCCGGGAGGATCCTCTCCTTGGCTTCTTTTACGGTGATTTCGAAAGACACCGATTTCCCTGCAAGATTCTTCCTGGGAAAACTCTCTGGCAGATCGAGCGCAAAGCTCTTGGTTTCCTCCACGTTGGCGCCTTCAAGATTTTTGTCAAAATCAGGCAGATAGAAATTGCGGCCGATCTCAAGGTGATAATCCGTCACTGTCAATGCGGATATTGGTGCGCCGTCCGATTCGGCCTTGATGTCCACCACCAGGTGATCGCCCTGGACCAATCCTCTCGATTCGGGAATAGGTGCAAGTCTGGCGTTCCGTTCTCTCAAGCCCTGGATACGCTCGTCCACCTGTTTCTCGTCTATTTCCCTAATATATTTCTTGAGATTCAGCCCCTTGTAGCCTTCCACGTCCAGCGGTGGAGGAACCTCTATTTCAGCCGTATACTGGAAAGGCTTGCCTGCCTCGATTGTTTCAGGATCGATGCTAAGCACTGACACCGGAACTATTTTGTTCTCGTCAAGCCCAGGTTGCAGGGTCTCCTCAATTATTTTGCGAATTGTATCCGCCTGCACCTTATCCTTGAAATAGCTGCGGATAATATTCATTGGGACCTTGCCCTTGCGGAAGCCCTTTATCTGTACAGTTTTTTTCAGATCACGGTATTCGGTGTCGAGCATGCTTTGAACCTGCTCTTCGGGAACCTGCACTGTGACTTTTTTCTTGATTTCGCTGACATTTTCGATCTGAATGTTCGTCATCTGTCCTCTTTCACTCATTTCGGGATAGACGCTGCTCAGACATGAATATCTATCCCATTAATAAAATTGAATCACGGCGGCCCGCCAAAATCGTCGGCCCGCCAAAATCAGTGCCCGTATTATACGGCAACTGCCCCCAAAAGGGAAGCTAACCGAAACATAGCGCGCTTACGCTTTTTGTTGAACGGGCCTGCTGATTTCTGTTATAGAGGCAACCCGACTTGACCTGATTGTAGTATAATGCGCCGAGTGCAAGTCGTCCAGACTCTGGACGTCCGGATTCGACTTTTTGATCGACTTTTTGGATTAGCGATTCGGCTCAGAGCCAGTCAATGTCTCAGCGTGACAGCTAAACCAGGAAATAAGCGTCAGGAAACATCTGCTACCATGGATCTGTCCGACTTCCAGCATTCAATGTTCACGGTTCCACAATGAGTGAGGCACATCCGTTGAGACCTTCAATTCAGCCCGACCAACGTCTAATCAGTGTGGTGGTGCCTCTGTACAAGGAAGAGAGCAACGTACGGCCTCTGATCGTGAGGCTTGCCGAAGTTTTTCATCGGCTCGGCCAACCCTGGGAGATAGTATTTGCTCTGGACCCCAGTCCTGATCGCACTCGCGAAGTGATACTGGAGCTCATAGGTGAAGGTTTTCCCATAAGGCTTCTCACTTTTTCCCGCAGGATCGGCAAACCACTGTCACTGATAGCCGGCCTGGACCATATTGCAGGCGATGCATGCATAATCATCGACGCGGACTTGCAGGATCCGCCAGAGCTTATCGAGGTAATGCTACAGAAGTGGAACGAGGGCTTTCAGGTAGTGATAGCCCAGCGAACTTCCAGGAAAGGCGAAAGCTATCTCTATCTTAAGGCTGCCCAGGCTTTTTACCGCATTCTTGAGAAGATCTCCGAGGTTCCGGTTCCCAGAGACACTGGCGATTTTAGGCTCTTGGACGCACGAGTGGTCAGCGAGGTCTGCAAGTTCCGAGAGCGGCACGGGTTTTTGAGAGGCTTGACCGCAGCTGCTGGTTTCCGGACCGCCACAATTCCGTATGAAAGGGACCCGAGACATTCCGGAAGGACGCAGATCTCGGTGTTGGGCGCGATAAATATTGCCTTTGACGGCATAGTGCCTTTCTCGAGGGCACCCGTGAGAATGCTTCTGGTTATGGGTCTAGGGCTCGTCATTCTTGGATTAGTGGCTGGGGGGCTTTGGCTGGTTTCCGGGATGCTTTGGGGATTCTCAAACATCTGGCCCATAGTTTTGCTGTTTCTTTTCATGACAGGTATGTCAGGAATTATGCTCTCAGGAATGGGCATTCTTGGAGAATACCTGGTGAGAACATACGAAGAAGCCCGAGAAAGACCCTTGTACATAATCGATACAATTCACGAAGCAGCGGACCTCTCCAGACCACTCAGTGCGAATCCGCGAACGAAAGAAAACCCATGAAGACGCTTGTCACCGGAGGTGCTGGATTTATAGGCAGTCATCTGGTCGATGAACTGCTGAGGCGTGAGCATTACGTGGTGGTTTACGACAATCTCTCCACAGGTTTCAAGCGGCATCTTGAACCAAGTCTTAGTACCGCCCGAGTGGAACTGGCCCAAGCGGACATTCTGGACGGAGAATCTTTGGCCAGAGCGATGGAGGGTGTCTCAACGGTTTTCCACCTGGCGGCAAATGCGGATGTCAGAGGAGGAAGAGCCGACCGTAATGTAGATCTGCAGCAGAACATTATAGGAACTCATCAGGTTCTTGAGGCGATGGTCAAGAAGGGAGTCAAGAGCATTGTGTTCACCAGTTCCGCCACAGTATACGGTGAGCCCGATCGATTTCCGACTCCTGAAGATTACGCTCCGGTGCAGACTTCACTTTACGGCGCCTCAAAGCTGGCTGCAGAGGCAATGATACAATCCTATTCGGAATATTTCGGAATTACCAGCCATGTGTTCAGGTTTGTTTCGTGGATTGGGGAAAGATATTCCCACGGTGTGATATTCGATTTCATGAACAAGCTTCGCTCGAACACCCAAGAACTGGAAATATTGGGAGACGGAAATCAAAAAAAGTCATATCTCCATGTGGAAGATGGCGTGCGGGGAATGTTTGAGGCGATAGAAGGATTGAGGGCCCTCAAAAACGTCGTGAATCTCGGCCACACCGAATACATGAAGGTCACTGATCTTGCCGAGATCGTGTGCGAAGAAATGGGGCTGAAAAATGTTTCATTCCGTTATACTGGCGGAATCCGAGGCTGGATCGGCGACAGCCCCTTCGTGCACCTGGACATTTCCAAGATACGAGGAGTGGGTTTCACTCCGAGGGTTACAATAGAAGAGGGTGTCCGGCGAACGGCCAGGTACCTCTTAGAAAATCCGTGGCTCCTGCATGCTCGACCTTTGTAGCTGTGACGTACCGGAGCGGGGCTCGGTCCAGCAGCCCGTTCCAGAGAAGCCCTTTGCGAATCATTGATCGGTATATAACTTTTGAATTTTTGAAGGTGTTCACCCTGTGCGTCCTGGGGTTTGTCCTGGTATCACTGCTTGTGGAAGCCACTGACAAGATCAAATTCTACTTTGAGCACAACCCTTCTGGATGGCTTATGGCCAAATATTTCCTGGTCAAGCTGCCGGGTTATCTTTTCTTCACAGTTCCCTTGGGCATTCTCATGGGGGGAATGCTGTCGCTCCTTATGATGGCCCGACATTCTGAAATAATTGCAATGCAGGCGAATGGCATTGACGCCCTGAGCATCGCCCGCCCCGTGGCTACGATAGGGCTCGTGGCTGCA
>JACRDE010000262.1 GCA_016212935.1 Desulfomonile tiedjei
CTGAATAAGAGATGCAGTACAAAATCAAAATCGGGGATCAGGTATATCCCGTAGAAACTGGTCCTGCTTCGGACACGGGAGAGATCGTTCTGACTCTTGACGGTCAACAACGAGTTCTGGCAGTCCGTGATGTCGGGCCGAATCAGCTTCACGTGTCTGTCGAGGGAAACGCGGCGAATATCTTCGTGGCCAGGACACAGGACGGTGCGTGGGTCTGGATCAATGGAAAGGCCAGGTTCGTTCAGGATGCGGATCTCGTTCCCCGGCGCAAACGCAGAGGCCCTGACGACGCTCCCGGCGAGGTCACACCCCCCACTCCAGCCTCAGTGGTGAGGGTCCTGGTCGAACAAGGTCAGGAAATCGAAAAAGGTCAAGGCTGTGTGGTGGTCTCGGCCATGAAAATGGAAATAACACTCACAGCACCGTATAGCGGCACTGTTAAGGCCGTCAACACCGCCGCAGGCGCCCAGGTGAGTCCTGGTGAAATTCTGGTTGAAATCCATCCAAGAACGGAGCCTGACCAAAATGAGTGAACCTGAACTCCTGTACGAAATCAGAGCTAATGCCGCATGGATAACCATCAACCGGGAGAGCAGACGCAACGCTCTAAGCCAGGAAATTTTGGACCTTTTTTTCGAATACCTGGACCGAGCTGCAGCCGATGATCGCGTCAGGGCAGTGTGCCTTACGGCTGTCGGGGAAAAGTCTTTTTGCTCAGGAGCGGATTTGGCGTCCGCGGCTGGAGCCCAAGGCCACATGGCCGGGGCTCGGAAGTATGCCGAACTGTTGAAAAAAATGGCCGGATTTCCAAAGCCTATGGTAGCCCGAGTGAATGGTCACTGCATGGCTGGCGGCATGGGATTCATGCTTTCCTGTGACCTGGTGTATGCCAAAGAAGACGCCAAATTCGGCACTCCGGAGCTGAACGTGGGGCTTTTCCCGATGATGATCGGGGCGTTGATCTTCAGAAACGCTGGCCGCAAGAAAGCACTTGAAATGATTTACACAGCGAGGATGCTTTCAGCCTCGGAAGCCGAGCAAATGGGCCTCATAACTCGGGCGGTCGCGTCGGAAGAGCTTGACCGCGTGGTGAACGAGGCCTTGGCCGCGATCGCTGCAAAAGCCCCGCTTGCAGTCAAAATCGGCCGGCAGGCACTGGCAAACGCTGAGAATATGCCCCTGGAAGAAGCGTTGGATTACCTTTGCGAGCAACTGGAGGCTGTTTCAAGCACAGAAGATGCCATGGAAGGCATGATGGCCTTCGTCCAGAAAAGACCACCCCAATGGAAAGGTCGATAAGAACTCAATAAGGAGGCTTTTTCAGCATGTCTTCCATGTGGATAAAAGACAATCGGAACTTCGAGCGACCATGCATGATAACCTGTGCGTTGTCCGGCGTGGTGGCAAACCGTGAGCAATGTCCTGCGATCCCGTATACCCCTGAGGAGTACGCTGCAGAGGCCAAGCGAGCTTACGAGGCAGGGGCCTCAGTGGCCCACATACATGCCCGGACACGAGAAGGCCTCCCCAGCTATGAGGTTGAGGACTACAAAAACATTTACGATGCGGTAACAGACGTTTGCCCCATTATCATAAATTTCTCCACAGGAGCCATCAACGTCACCACTCAGCAAAAGATCGCTCACATACAGGCGATCAAGCCGCCAATCGGCGCTTTGAACATGGGATCCATGAATTACGCGAAATACAATCCCGGCAAGAAACGCTTTGTCTTCGAGTTCGTGTTCCCCAACCCTTTCTCCGAGATAATGCAAATTGTCCAGGCCATGAATGGAGTCCAGACCAAGCCTGAACTGGAATGCTTCGATATCGGTCACGTAGGAAATTCTTTTCCGTTGATCGACATGGGGCTTCTTCAGCCTCCCTTTCAGTACAGCTTGATAATGGGAGTGCTTGGTGGGATACCTCCCACCGTGTCGAATCTCATTGCGATGGTGGATTTGCTCAAGCCGGACAGTGACTGGGAAGTTATTGGCATCAGCCTCGACCAGTGGCGTATGGTAGCTGCAGCCATAGCTCTCGGCGGAAACATTCGGGTCGGTTTGGAGGACAATTTCTATTTGCAGGCAGGCGTAATGGCGAAATCCAACGGAGACCTGGTGGACAAGGCCGCTCGCATGGTGAGAGACCAGGGGCGGGAAGTGGCGACAGTGGAAGAGTGCAGACAAAGGTTGAATCTGGTAAACAGATAGTGGTCAGACGATCGCTTGGCCCAAGGCTCGGACTGATAAACACAGACTGAAACACGAGTAGAGATCCAGGTGCAGAGCATGTGGCTTTGCTTTTACCCCAAGAAAGGTCTCTGTAGCAGGAATAAGCCTCTTGGGTCGCATGCGGTAGCTTTTGGCCGTCATTCCGGCGAAGGCCGGAATCCAGAAGACGAACCAAATCGCTTGGAGCCTCCAGGCACTGTAACTTACTGACATCAAAGGGAAAAGAGTTAATGACAGCCTCGAACAAAATTATTGATGTTTGGATGCAACACCCGACTTTGGATTTCATCAATCATCCGATGTTCGAATCGCTGCGCAGATGGATGGGAATGGAAAAAGCCACTAATGAGATCCCGGTCGAGTTCACGATAGCTGCAATGGATCAATGTCAGATTCATAAGGGCCTGCTTAGCGCCTGGTGGGGACCTCAAGGTCCGTTGATTTCCAACGAAAATGTGGCATCAATCGTTGAGCGATTTCCAGATCGCTTCGCAGGAATTGCCTCAGTAGACTTGCTCAGACCGATGGATGCAATCCGTGAGCTGAGGCGTTGCATAAACGAATTGGGCTTCAAAGGACTCAGGATTGTCCAATGGTTTTGGAATTTGCCTCCGACAAATCGCCGATATTATCCTCTTTACGCCGAGTGCGTGGAGCTTGATGTCCCCGTGTGTCTTCAAGTGGGGCATACCGGACCTCTGTGTCCATCGGAGCCCGGTCGCCCTATCCCATACATTGATGAAGTGGCGCTTGACTTTCCTGAACTTAGAATAGTGTGTGGGCACATCGGATATCCGTGGACTTTAGAAATGATCGCCGTTGCCACAAAACATGAGAATGTGTTCATCGATACCTCTGCATATTCTGCCAAACGATATCCTGCCGAGCTGGTGGAGTATCTCAACAAGAACGGGCGCAAGAAAGTACTTTTTGGGACCAACTATCCCATGATAACGGCTGCGCAGTGTCTCAAAGGGCTTGATGAACTCATAACGGATGATGACGTAAAGGAGTCGTTTCTTTACCGTAATGCCCAGCAGGTCTTTAGGCTGACTTAGAACAAATATGTGCTCAGAGCGCCTACATCGACTCCCGTGGCGAAAGACTCCAGAACTAAGTGTGAAAGAGCATCGGGTGGTATAAAATTCCCAAACCATGAGAGCCTTGGAGACGTTTCTAACTTACTGATGCGCGTTCATCTGCGGCCGTGGAGATAAAAACAGAATGCAATTTCAACTTGGTTTGAGTTACGATGACCTGGAAGTGGGGATGAAGGCATCCTTCACAAAGACCATTACCGAGACCGACGTTTACCTGTTCGCCGGAATTAGCGGTGATTTCAATCCGGTACACGTAAACGAGGAGTTCGCCAAGCTTACTCCTTTCGGTACACGAATTGCTCATGGGGCGCTGCCTCAGAGCTTGATCGCTCCGGTACTCGGTACGAAGCTTCCCGGGCTGGGAACCATTGCCCTGGAAGTGACGACCCGTTTCAAATCCCCGACTATGTTCGGCGACACTGTAACCGCGACAGCGGAGGTGATTGAAAAACTTGAGGAAAAAAGACGGGTCAGGATGAAACTTTTGTGGACCAACCAGCGGGGTGAGACAGTGGCAACAGGAGAAGCACTGGTAATACCTCCGCCAAAGCAGGAAGAATTACTTTCCGAAAAAAAACTGTAAGAGAGGAAAAAAAATGGCGCTTACTTCCGTAAATGAGGTTTTCGAGAAAATGCCGCAGGTGTTCAACGCCGCGGCCGCAGGCGGCGTAAACATAATATTCCAGTTCAACATTACCGGTTCAGAATCCGGCGAATGGTACGTGGTCATCAAGGACGGCGCATGCCAGGTGGCCAAGGGCGTTCATGACAGCCCCAATACTACACTCACTATGGCCGATGCGGACTGGGTTGCCATGTGCAATGGAACACTCAACGGAATGTCTGCCTTCATGAGCGGAAAGCTCAAGGTTTCAGGCGATATAATGGCTGCCCAGCGGATTCCCTCTTTCTTCCCTTTGGCATAAATCACGCCTCCAAGAGGAATGAAGCATGGAACCCGGTGATGGGTATTTCGGTGAAAGCCACGAAATTCTGAGGCAAACGGTTGCCAGGTTCGTCGAACGAGAGATAAAACCGTTCGTGGACGAATGGGAAGAAGCGGGTGAATTTCCGCGAGAGCTGTATCGCAAAGCTGCTAACATCGGTCTACTAGGAGTTTGCTATCCCGAGGAGTGGAGCGGCTTTCAATCAGACATTTTCCATGAAGTGGTAGTCACCGAAGAATTGACGCGATCAGGGTCCGGTGGCTTAGCGGCAGGACTGATGTCCCATGGCATCGCGTTGCCGCCTATTCTGGCTCTCGGCTCAAAGGAGCAGAAAGAGCGCTTCATTCCTCCTGTTATAAGGGGAGACAAAATCGCCGCCCTCGGCATCACCGAGCCCGGGGGCGGTTCCGACGTCGCCAACCTTCGAACTCGAGCAGTGCGACACGGTGATCACTATGTGGTCAGCGGATCGAAAACCATGATAACGTCCGGAGCGAGGGCCGACTTTGTTACTATGGCAGTGCGTACCGGCGAACCCGGCCACAGAGGCGTGAGTCTCTTGGTCGTGGAAACGGACAGCCCAGGGTTCGTTGTTTCCAGCAAGCTGAAAAAGATGGGCTGGTGCGCGTCGGACACGGCTGAGCTTTCTCTGGATGAGGTGCGTGTACCCGCGGAAAACCTCCTTGGGCAGGAGGGCGCGGGATTTTACGGCATCATGAGCAATTTTCAAAAAGAGCGGCTTCATTTGTCGCTGATGGCCAACACTACGGCGCAGCTCGCTCTTGAAGAGTCAATTAAATACGCCGGAGTGCGCGAAGCCTTCGGCAGGACCCTGAAAGGCTTTCAAGTCACAAGGCATAAACTGGTAGACATGGCCACCCTCGTGGAGGTCAGCCGTGAATTCACATACAGCGTTGCAGCAGGAATTCACGCCGGTAAGGACATGATCAAGCAGGTGTCCATGGCCAAGATCTTTTCCGCGGAGATCTGCGACCGCGTATGTCATGCTGCAGTGCAGATTCATGGGGGCTACGGATACATGCGTGAATGCCTTGTGGAAAGACTGTACAGGGACAGCAGAATCCTTTCCATCGGTGGGGGAACCTCGGAAATTATGAAAGAGATCATCTCCAAGTTGATTCTATAGACGATGTTCAAAGGATCGTCTAAATTTTTGGGTTGATATTACTCCTTTGATCATGTATTGATTGGGGGCAGTAGATTTCTCATCACACCTGACTGTCATTTTCGACCTGATCATATACGTTCTCTCTTTTTCTGAGTCATCACGGTGGTTCGATTGATTCGATCCCGTGCTCTCGACATCCATTTCGGCTAATAGGGACCGTTACGGATTCCAGAAACACAACTATCGCGCACGTGATCCTGCGGAAAAACTTCTCGTTGACGGATCCGTTTCTGCGCCGCCTCAAAGCGAAAGGGGGTTCACAATGCGTTTCAGAAGTTTCTTAATCGTTTTGGCCCTGGTTTCACTGTATCCTCTCGGCGTGTTCGCAGCCGGCGTGGCTGGTGTCACGGACACCGAGGTTGTTGTTGGGGTGACGACACCATTGTCTGGTCCCGCTGCCCTGTGGGGCGTTACCGGTCAAGGAATGAAGGCCTGGGCTGACTACGTCAACGACCAGGGTGGAGTCAACGGCAGAAAGATCAAGGTCGTGCTAAAAGATGATGCTTACAATCCGACTCGCGCTCTGGCTAACCTGCAGGAAATGAAAGGCGAAGCATTTGCTGTCTGCGGGCTCCTTGGCACTGCGATTCTTAATGCGTCAAAGGATTTCTTCCAGGAGAATAAGATTCCCCTTATCACCGCTTATGGTGACGTGCGCATTTGGGCCGCCTTGCCTAGAGAAAAACTGGAATATGTCTTTATCGCATACCCGGACTACGAGGATGAAGCCGAATATCTCACTACTTATGGGATGAAAAAGCTAGATTCCAAGAAACTCGCGCTATTCTACCAGAACGACGATTACGGCAAGATGGCGCTCTCGGGAATAAAGAAGGCGCTTGAGGCCATGCCGGGCAAAGCCGAACTCGTGAGTGCGGTCCCTTACGAAGTGACTGAGCGGGCCCTGGGAACTCACGCACTGAAACTGAAAGAATCCGGAGCGGACACGTTGCTCGTTTACACCACGCCCACCCATGGCGCGCTTATTCTGAAAGAAATAGCGAAGCTCGCTTACAAACCTAAGGTGCTGACGACCTTCACCCTTGGGGATCCGATCATGTACAAGGTCGCTGGCGAAGTCTGGGAAGGCACGTACATCGCTTTGCCCGGAAACTCGGGAGTCCCTGGCTCGGAGGCGAACTCGGACAGGGTTGCGGACATTCTCAAGAAATACGATCCCAAGATCGCTGGCAAGGAGTATCTGGCTCTATTCGGTGCCGTTTCCATGATGCACTTCGTGGAAGGCCTGAAACATGCCGGCAAGGAATTGACTCCCGCGAGTCTCATAAAAGGCATGGAAAAGATAAAGGACTGGAAACCGGAAGGCATTGGAGCCCCGGTTACTTATGCACCCGATCGAAGACACGGAGTAAATGCTTCGCGTATGAGTAGGGCCACTGACGGCAAACACGTTCCGCTGGAAGAGTTCACGATTTTCAAGCCTCGATTTTAGGCGGGAGTCTTCACGACAGCATTTGTCCACGGGGTTCCCGAGGCATTCGGGAACCCTTTACCTCTCACTATTCCGCACCGATGTGCGTTCAAACAAGTAATGCAGGCGGCTTGTGAACTGCTCCCGATTCTCATAGCTTCCATACCCCGTCATTTTGCCGTACGGGGGAATCCAGAAAGGTTGCAGCAGGAAGTTTTTTGTCACGATCCCGCTGTGCCGGGAGAGCTGCTTATTCTCAGTGGAAACCGGTAAACCATGAGTCTGCTTCAAATAAACAAGCTTTTCATCAGCTTCGGCGGCATACGGGCACTTGCCGGGGTAGATTTCCATGTCGAAGATGGCGAAATACTTACGGTGATAGGCCCCAACGGCTCCGGAAAAACTACCCTCTTCAACTGCATCTCCGGGGTGTATCGTCCTACCGGAGGGGAGATATTCTTTCGGGGGGAAAGCATCCTGGGCCTTTCGCCCGACACCATAGCTGCCAAAGGTATCGCACGCACTTTCCAGAATTTACGGCTGTTCATGCATATGGATGTCCTGGACAACCTGCTCTTGGGCAGGCACGTGAAATTTCGGAAAAACCCCCTGCAAGCAGTACTCAGGATCAGGACCGAAGAGGTCAAGCATCGAGAGTTTGTCGAAGAAATAATAGATTTTCTTGACTTACAGGCGTACAGGCAGGCCAGGGTGTCTGACTGTCCTTACGGGGTTCAAAAAAGGGTAGAGCTGGGTAGAGCGCTCGCGCTCGAGCCAACTCTCCTCTTGCTGGACGAACCTATTGCCGGCCTCACTTCTGAAGAAAAAGACGAAACCGCATACCGGATTACTGAAATCCGCGGCAGATTCAAGACTACAATACTGCTTGTGGAACACGATTTAAGGATTGCATCTCGGTTGGCTGATCGCATGGTGGCTTTCGAATCCGGACTGGAAATAGCTCAGGGAACACCTGAAGAAGTGCAGCGCGATCCAAATGTTATCCGCGCGTATCTGGGCGAAGAATCGGAACAGAAGAGGAACTGATTTCATGCCGGACGATCAACGAAAATCTCTTCTAAGAATTACCAGCATCGAAACACTCTACTTTGATCGAATCTACGCGCTTCACGGCCTTTCACTTGAGGTCAAAGAAAGAGAAATCTTCGCTGTGCTGGGACCGAACGGTGCAGGCAAAACCACGTTGCTTAAAACCATCGCCGGTCTTCTCAAGGACCAGCCCAAGAAAGGTGCCATCGAATTCGGTGGAAAAAAGATTCAGAGGCTTGCGCCTGAGCGTGTCGCTTCACTCGGCATTGTTTACGTGCCTGAGGACAGGGGGCTATTCCGGGAGCTTACTGTAGCCGAAAACCTGGAGCTGGGTTGCTGGGGCCGCAGAGATAAAGAAGTGAACAGCGATATGGAGGAAGTACTCGGTCTCTTTCCGATTTTGAAAGGCAGATCCAAGCAACAAGCGGAGACACTCTCCGGCGGGGAGCAACAGATGCTCGCCATCGCCAGAGCGCTCTTGCGCAGGCCGAAACTGCTCATGGTCGACGAGCCTTCCCTGGGACTCGCTCCTCTCATGGCACGGACCGTTTACGACGCTCTCCTGAAAATAAGTAAAGCAGGGACTACCATACTTTTGGTTGAACAGAACGCCCGGCTCGCTCTAAGCATTGCCCATTACGGATACATAATGGAAAGCGGCAGAATAGTCCTTGAAGGCACCGCAAAGGAACTCTCGGAAAACGAAGACGTCCAGGAACTGTACCTGGGCTTGGGCGGCGAGACCGCAGCCTCCCCAAAGGGATGGCGCCTGTACAAGAAAAGAAGGAGATGGTAATGCCGGGAACGGCCGCAACTTTCCCGCAACTGTTCTTTAATCAGGTGGAAAGCAAAAAGGACGAAACCGCGCTTCGCCACAAAGAGTACGGCATCTGGAAACGAGTTTCCTGGAGGGAATACGGGGAACTGGTTCGAGTCGCTGCAGCCGGTCTGATATCCCTGGGGATTGAACCGGGCGACCGAGTGGCGATACTCGGGGACAATAGACCGGAATGGGTCATCTGCCATCTGGCCGCCATGACCGTGGGCGGGGCCACATGCGGGGTTTACCCGACTTCCGCATCGGAGCAGGTTGCGTACGTTGTCGGCCATTCCGAGGCCAAGATACTGTTCGTGGAAAACGAGGAGCAAGTCGACAAGGTATTGCAGATACTGCCGAGATTGTCGGTTGTCCGGGTTGTGGTGTGGGATCCAAAGGGCCTGTGGGGATTTTCCCACGAAAAGATCTCGTTCTTTGACGAATTCCTCGAAATCGGACGCAAGAAACTAGCGGAGTTTCCGGATGTGGTGGACCATCGCCGCAGCGAAATCAAAGAAGACGACACGGCCATGATCATCTACACATCCGGGACCACGGGGCCTCCAAAAGGGGCCATGATCAGCCACAAGAATATTCTGAGCATTACGGAATCGTTTATATCTGCCAATCACGCTTATGATACCGACGAAATGGTGTCTTATCTTCCTCTCGCACATATTTACGAGAATTTGATTTCTCTCTTCCAGGCTATCTGGGCAGGCGGGACCGTGAATTTCGTGGAGAGTATCGACACGCTGCCCCAGAATCTTCGGGAAGTGTCACCGACAGTTTTTGCGAGTGTCCCCCGGATCTGGGAAAAATTCGCATCCATGATAGAAATCCGGATGTCCGATTCCACTTTCTTGAAGAAAGCTCTTTACAGACTCAGCATCGGGGTGGGGCTCAAGTACGTGCGGACCAAGCCCAAGACGCCTGAACGATTTCGCTGGTCGCTAGCTTATTGGCCGCTTTATTGGTTGGTGTTGTGTCATTTGAAAAGGCAGCTGGGTTTTGAACGCCTCAGATGGGCAGTATGCGCTGCGGCCCCTGCGTCTACAGACTTGTTCGAGTATTTCAACGCACTCGGAATACCTCTACGGGAAGGTTACGGCCAGACCGAAAGCACCGGAGTCATCGCTGTTCAGCGGCTGGAGCGGCCCAGATGGGGATATGTGGGAGAACCTGTCCCCAACATGGAAATTAAGATAGCAGATGACGGAGAGGTCCTTGTCAGCGGCCCGGGAGTGTTCAAGGGGTATTTCAAAGATCCCGGTCTTAGTGCAGAGACAATAAAGAACGGGTGGCTCCACACTGGAGACGTGGGTGTTATGGACGACGGTTTTCTCAAGATCCTGGATCGGAAAAAGGACATTATCATAACCGCGGGCGGAAAAAATATCACACCGGCGTTCATCGAAAACAAATTGAAATTCAGCTCATACATTCAGGATGCCGTGGTGATAGGGGAAGGAAGGAAATACCTTGTGGCCCTCATTCTCATCGACGAAGACAATGTGACCAAGTACGCCCAGGACAATCGCATTCCTTTCACCACCTTCGCCGATCTGACTAAGAACCCGGAAATATTGAAATTGATGGAGTCAGAAGTCACGAAGGTCAACAAGACCCTCTCCAGTGTCGAAGGCATTAAGAAATTCGCCCTTCTTCCGAGGCGTTTTTACGAGGAAGACGGCGACGTGACGCCCACCAAGAAAGTGAAAAGACGTTTCCTGGAAAAGCGTTACGCGGATCTCATAAATTCCCTTTACGGAAAATGAGCCTGAAGAATGGATCTGATTGAAAGCTATCGCGAAGAACTGCAACTGATTCGCAAACCGTGGACCCGCGCTTGGGTGGGAGCGGTGGTATCCGCTTTAATCCTGCTGCCTTTTTATGCCCCGCAGCACCTCACCTACATTGCGACGATAATCTGTATCTACGCTGTTGGGGTTCAGGGCCAAAACATTCTGATCGGCTATACTGGCCAGATTTCATTCGGCCAGGCCGGTTTCCTTGCGATCGGAGCTTACACCTTCGGGCATCTGATTCGGGTGGGCATTCCGTGGCCTTTGGCCTTGCTTGGCGCCGGTATTACAGCTGGTCTTTTCGGTTTGATCGTGGGATTCCCGTCCTTGCGTTTGAAAGGGCCATACTTGGCAATCGCTACTATGGGTTTCGGGATAGCCGTCTATCAGATATTCGCCAATTCGGAGCTGCTCTCGGGTGGCCGCATGGGACTCGCAATCCCGAAAATTTCACCGATTTTCGGGATATCAAAAATAACATTCAATTATTATTTTAATTTCGCGATTGCGCTTCTATTTACGCTGGCTTCTTACAACATTATTTCCTCTTATATGGGGCGGGCGTTCATCGCTATCCGAGACAATGACATAGCCGCTGAGGTCGTGGGAGTAAACCTGACGCGATACAAATTGCTTTCCTTTGCCATAAGCTCCTTTTATACCGGCGTGCAGGGTGGGCTGTATTCCCTTCTTATCGGGCACCTCGAACCGAACATGTTCACTTTCATGGAAACCATCACTCTGTTCGTGGCCGTCATAATCGGAGGGCTCGCTTCGGTGGAAGGTTCGATAATGGGGGCAGCCTTCGTGATTCTCGTTCCGCAGCTGTTAAGCTCTTACAGGGAGCTTGTCCCGGTGATCTTCGGGGTGACCATTCTCATCATTCTGATTTTTGAGCCCATGGGTTTGTCCGGCAGATGGATGAAAACAAGGCTCTATTTGCGTAACTGGCCTTTCCGATAGAACCCGTTGCTCGTAGGGTACAGGCCCCTCCTGACAAGTGTTCTCAGGCGACAAACCGCGGCGAAAAGGAAGCTCAAATGGACAATTTCTTACAATACCTTGTTTCCGGGCTGTCCATCGGAAGTCTTTATTCCCTGGTGGCAATCGGATTGGTTGTCATTTATCGGTCCAATCGGATTCTGAACTTCGCCCACGGTGACGTGACTACGGCCGGTACCTTCTTTGCTTTCTTCATGTTAAGTTCCAATTTTTCCTTTGCCGTGTCTGCTGTGGCTGCCCTTGTCTTCGGTGCGCTCATCGCAATGGCTTTCTATTTTTGTATTCTGGTTCCTGCACAGCGCCGCGATGCCACGCAACTCGGTCAAATCATTCTAACAGTGGGCCTCGGGCTGATTCTGCAGGGGGCTGTTCAATATTTCGGCGGGACCGAGCCCCAGTCGTTTCCTTTTCCGTTATCCGAATACATCGTTTACAAAATCGGGGTCGTAAGTCTCAGTCAGTTGAGTTTGGGCACCTTAGCAGCGAGCCTGCTCAGTTGTTTTCTATTTTATCTTCTCGTCCAGAAGACAAGATTGGGGCTCGCCATGAGGGCCACTTCCGAGAATCTCCCGGCTGCGCAGACTCTGGGAATTCCTACCCGGCGGATTCTTGCCATTTCTTGGGGATTAGCGGCGGGCCTGGGAGTGGTGGCCGGGTTGTTCCTTGCTCCTGCCCTGCTTTTGGACCCGTTCTTTATGCTTGAGCCATTTCTCAAGGGATTCGCTGCAGCCATTCTTGGCGGGCTGAACAGCCTGCCTGGAGCAATCGTCGGCGGACTTATTCTCGGGGTTGCGGAAGCCCTAACCGGCGGGTTCGTTTCAATTGCTTTCAAGAACTCGCTAGCATTTATCGTGATTATTCTGGTGCTGCTGGTAAGGCCTGAGGGACTGCTCGGGGAAGAATTTAAAGAAAGGGTTTGATATCTTTTTGTGTAAGCACTCACTCTCGTGATAGGGAACCATTCTCATATTGCTTCGCTTTTTTGGGGACCCCATTTGGCTGGAACGGAGAGATTTTCACGAGACTATTTATACCGATGCGCTTTCAAAGAAGTAAGATTGGGGGAACCCTCTTTAGTAAAGAGTTCCTCCCCGAACCCCACCTCAAGAACTTTTAGCACTCGCCGGAATCCAGTTTTTCAGTCCAGCGGGACGCCGCAAGTCTGGCCCCCGGATTTCGCCGGGGTGACGGGCTAGGCTGATTTTATGCTCTTCGTAGTAACAGCCAGCACCTTTGATCGAGTGTCTCGCGTGCTGTGTTCAGACTAGCGTGCTCAATCGGACACTATTTTTGGCAACCGCTCTATGTACCGCAATTATTAGCTCATCCACATTGTCGAAAGCCCCCTCGGATTCGGCTTCAGGTCGCCTCACCACTACCACCCGGCAGTTCTGCAAACGTGCGGCTTCTATTTTTTCCGGCACACCTCCAATGGCTCCGCTGTCTTTTGTAACCAGAACCCCGATCCCGAATTCTCTTATTGCCTGGACGTTTTCTTCCAGAGAAAAAGGGCCTTTTCCGGCAACGACGTTTCCCTCAGGAATGCCAGCTTTTCTGCAGGCTTCCATTGAATCGGGATGATCCAGAACCCGCGCTACAAGCTTTGTTCCTGTGTGCCGGGATTGCACGGCGTATGGTTCAAGATTTCTGGAGCCGGTTGTCAGTAGCACCGGCTGGCCGTACGAAAAAGCGGTGGTAGCCGCTGCTTCGTGGCTATCCGCCCAGACAATGTCAGCCGAGTCGCTCAGAACGGGCGGCCTGCTCCATCGCAGGTAAGGAATCCCAAGCTCATCGGCAGCCCGCTTTGCGAAAGTCTTAATGATCGACGCGTAAGGATGGGAAGCATCTATGATTGCCCGTATTCCGCTCTCGTTGACCAGCCTGCAAAGACTCTCGCGATCCAATTCACCCGAACGCCTGGAAAGACTGGGGTGCTCCCGGAGTTCCAGAGGCATGTCAGTCGCTGTGGAAATCAAGACCTGAAAGCCGGCAGAAATTAGAGATTCGGCGAGAAACGCAGACTCGCCTGTTCCTCCGATCAAAAGAATCATATTCTGTAACCGCGTGGAGTAATAAACCAGCCGTCAATCAGCTTCGAAGACTTGTTTCCTATTACCACAATGCTTCTCATATTGATATCGAGTTCCAGGAAGCTTTTCAGACTGGAAATTACGATTCTCTCATCGTCTGTCCCCACTGCCGTTCCGATCCCCACCGGGGTAGTGCCGTCTCTGTACTTTCGGAAGATTTCTGCAGCCTCTTCCAATTGTCCGGTGCGCTTCTTGCTCCGTGGATTGTACAGGGCAGTCACAAGATCGGCCGCAGCCACGGCCTCCAATCTCATGCGAATCGTATCCCAAGGTACTAGAAGGTCACTCAGGCTGATGCAGGCAAAATCAAGCATCAGTGGCGCCCCCAAACGGGCTGCCACGGCTCCGGCAGCTGTGATGCCGGGGACAATCTCTATGGGAAAGCTTTTCCCTTCGCGATTGGCCAGCTCCACCGCTAACCCGGCCATTCCGTAAATCCCCGAATCGCCTGAAGATACAAGAGCCACCGTGTGGCCTTCGTCGGCCTTGCGGACTGCCTCCAGACAACGATCCGTCTCCTTGGTCATGCCCGATGAGATCAGATCCTTGCCAGCCGTAAGATCGGCGATTAGATCCAGATAGCGTTTGTATCCGACCACTATCCGACTTTCGGCTATGGCCTTTTCAGCTCTACGGGTCCGGTCCAGGGGGCCGCCCGGCCCGATTCCCACTACAAAGAGCTTTCCTGCGCCACAGCCACGGTTATCCCGTTGTAAGTTTTTTTCCGGATTATTAATTTCGTCCTCCTTCCTGCTAACAGAGCGCACGGTTCGGCAACTGCCGGCAGGTTCACTTGTTCTTCGACAAAATCGGAGTGTTGGAAGTCCACAACAGCGTTTCTGATTTCTTCAGACGAAATGAATCGCAGCGGAATTCCCAATTCCTGAGCGGCTGATATCAGCCCGGATTCATCATGCTTAATATCTGCGGAGCTCAACAACCTGACATGATCCAAATCTAGGTTTGCATCGGCCAGAGTCGAACGAATGGCGGCAGATATTCTGTGTGATTCGACGCCGCGTCTGCAGCCGATTCCCACAATGAGCGTCTTGACCGCTTCAGTGGTCGTGGAAACGATCGGCTCCGCGGACAGAATATTGCCCACGGATACGGCCAAATCGTTGGCGCCTCCCTCATGGCCGCTCAGGAGACTCACAGCCCAACGTGCCATAACATCCACCACCACAACCGCGGGATCTTGGGTTTTGTGTTTCAAACATGGGGCTATGGACCTTACCACTACACCGCAGGGCATTATGTAGATTAGCCCGTTGTAGTCATCAAAAATGCGGCCCGTTAAGTCCACCACGCTGTCGAATTTTTCAGATCCTAGGTCTCCCTCAACTTGTGCGTGTACGTACACATCTGTGTCCGAGAGTTTTTCGGCCAGCCGGAGAGCTAGTTTGGCGCCTTCGGCTGATAAGGTAATAGCGGCAAGCTTCATTACTGTCTGCCGGCTCGAAATTCGTGAGAGAAAGCGGGATCGTAGAGTTTCGACACTGGGATACTCCTAGACAATGCTCTACCAACAAGTATCATGGCGGTTTTCTTTATTCCCGCGTTATCGATTTTTTCGGCTATGTCCGCCAAAGTTCCCTGAACAATCAGCTCATCGGGCCATGTGGCACGGTAAATCACTGCAGCCGGGCAGTCTTGACCATAGTGATTGGCGAGCGTGCGCGCCACGTCTTTGAGCTTGTGCGCGGACAGGAAAATGCACAGTGTCGCGTGGGTTCGCGCCAGTGCATCAAGGTCCTGCTCCGAAGGCATTGGAGTGCGTCCGGAAGTCCGCGTCAAAATGATTGTTTGGGAGACTTCCGGCGCTGTCAGCTCTGTTTTCAACGCGGCAGCGGCAGCCTGGAAGGAGCTTACCCCCGGCACTATGTCATATTCTATGCCGAGCTTGTCCAGCTCGTTCATTTGCTCGCCAATCGCTCCATATATTGAAGGATCCCCTGTATGGAGACGTACAACATCAATATCCCTTGCCTGCGCGTCAGCGAAAAGGGCCGTGATCTGTTCCAGGTCCAGTCCCGCGGAATCGTGTTTTTCAGCACCTTCAGGCACTAGCGCCAGAACTTGAGGGCTCACCAGAGAGCCCGCATATATGCAAATTCTGCAATCTTTCAACAGGCGCTGAGCTTTCACGGTCAGCAGATCGGGATCCCCGGGCCCGGCCCCAACGAAATGGACCTTCATTGATTCTTCTCCGATTTTATACGAACTAGAATGATAGACATGTAGCCAGTATCAGCTTCTTCACCTCTCAGTTTCGAGAGATCGGTTTCGATCCGCTGATCGTCCATTCCCGCATGAGATACAAAAACGCTTTTCCCCAGAGCTCCCGCGTTCTCAAGAATGTCCAAAATGCCGCCGAGCCGTTTGCCGATTTTCATGAGAATGATTGTTCCGCCTCTGGATACAGCTTGGCGCACCTCTTCAAGGTCGTCTGCCGTGGGGACTATTGTCACCGACTCCTTTCCCCGTCCTACAGGGAATTCAGCCAGCGCGGCCGCAGCGCTGAACGCGGTAATCCCGGGAACAGTTACCGCCTGAATATCCGGAATCCTTCGTTTTAGCGCCTGAAGCATATAAATGTATGTTGAATAAAGAAAAGCGTCCCCAATAGTCAAAAAGCACACATCATTGCCTGCTTCGAGGACTTCTCCTATGACGCGGGCCGAGTCTTCCCAGTGGGCCTCCAGCTCGTCCCGGTCCATGGTCATCGGGAAAAGCACCTCGTGTATCTCGGCTTCAGGGTTGATGTGCTTTCTGGCTATGGTTAGCGCCAGGCTTTCTGAGCCCTTGCGGGCTTTAGGCACAAAAACGTGCTGCGATTCCGCGAGAAGCTTGGCTGCTTTGACAGTTATCAAATCCGGGTCGCCCGGACCGACTCCGATCCCGTAAAGAGTTCCTGTTTTCATGGTATCAAACTTTTTTTCATGATGAGGACGACTGTTCTCGAAGCTGCTTTCAGACCACCCAAATCACTAGCCCTGATTTCAATGATTCGCTCGTCGTCCAGAGTAAGGTTTTCACATACAAACACTCTGCGTTCCTCAACGGAATCAGCGGGCAGATGTGCCGCAATCCATTGAAGAGAGGTCTCCCGGCCTCCAAGTATCGCTATCTTGTCCCAATGAGCGATCGGTGGAACAGAATCAGGGTCCTCCTTGTGGGCACTGATTATCCACGCGTCCGCCCAATCCACTCCAATAGCGGCAAATGCCGCATGTACAGAACTGATCCCCGGAATCACTCGGCAATTCTCTCGACCGAATCGCTTTATCACTCGCCTTCCAAGACTGAAAATGCCAGGGTCTCCTGTCACCAACACTGCAATGCGTTTCTCCTTTTCAGTCTCTTCCATGCGCTGGAGAGTCTCCTCGATCCCGGAGTTGACTTCAATCCGCACTGCAGAGGAGTTCGAAAACAATGCCAGTAGACGTTTCGCACCCACAAGGACATCGGCCTGTTCGACGGCTTTTTCAGCTGCCGGGGTCAGGTAATCAGGGGAGCCTGGGCCGCACCCCACTATTGCTATTCGCTCGCATTGCATTCCCATGCGGAAACTTCTCCGTATTCTCCCAGAATGTCCCCTCGTAAATCCACGAGAACAACTGCCACAGGGAAACGCTCTTCTAACCGATCAAAGACCGCGTCCGCTATTCTAGCAGCGCATTCTTCAGCCAATTTTCGCCGGTCGCTGGGCTCCAGGGAAGTGAATATTCCTTCGACCGTTCCGGCCTCCGCTGGTGTGGTTCCCAGGATTTCAGTCGACAAAGCACTCACCATAGGTGCCGCGCTGGTAGATCTCGAAGAATGCGTATCCCACTGCCCTTGTGCGAGTTTTGCCAACTTGCCAGGATGCCCGACCACCAGGAGCCGCCTGAAATCATATACCGAAGCTTCGTCAAGCATAAAGCCCCATTCGTTGCTTACTTCGATTAATTGCTCCGGAATCGTCGTAAAATGCCTGCGAGCGGCTTTCTCACCGATACGGCCCGGCACGAATATGGGATCACGCACATGGCAGGCTTCTGCCACACTTAGAGCTAGCTTCAGAGAGTCTTTCAGCGCGGAGGTGCTGAACGGCCTGACGATCCCCGAGGTCCCAAGAATCGACAGCCCGCCTTGTACGCCTAACCTTGGGTTGAAGGTTTTTTCCGCAAGCTCTTTGCCTCCGGGAATGGAAATCACCACTCGCGCGCCCCGGCCTGTTGCTTCGCGCACGGCTTGTTTGATCATGCGCCTGGGAACCGGATTTATCGCGGGCTCACCGACTGGTAGTGCAAGACCGGGCTTTGTCACCGTTCCGACGCCCTCACCGGCCTCAAGGATGACTTCGTTGCTATCTGACCACGACACCTCAGCGATTACAAGACAGCCGTCAGTCACATCAGGGTCATCACCCGAGAATTTCTTCACTGTCGCTCTGGCTCGAACGCCGTTGCAGGTCATCTCTAAAAGCGAAAGCACTACCTGCGAACCATCCGGAAGGGAAACATCAACATGTCCCGGAACTTCCCGGCCTTCAAGAAGCAGTGCAGCGGCTTTTGCTGCAGCAGCCGCGCAAGTTCCCGTAGTGAAGCCCGTGCGACCGGAACTGGTCAATTCGTCGCCTCCGTTGGTTTTACTATAACGTCTTCGGGGATAAGCTCCAGCAGTCGCATGCGGGCTTCGCCTATGGTAAGTGGCAGTCCGTTTATTGGAACCCCGTCATGCTGCTTTAGTTTGTGCAGCAGCGCCGCAATGTACGGCAGCCGCAGACATGCGTTTGTTATCATTTCGTAATCGCAGAATATCTCTTCTGACGGCCCCTGTTTCAGAACCTTTCCTCGCTGCAGCACATATATTCGGTCTGCAAAAAGCGGCAGAAGATCAACTGAATGAGTGGCAAGAATCACGGTTATTCCCTGTTCGCGATTCAGCCTGTTCAGGAGCCTCATCATAAGGGCTTCACCCGCAGGGTCCAGGCCGGCCGTGGGTTCATCAAGAATGAGGATGGATGGCTTCATTGCAAGCACCCCGGCCATTGACACGCGTTTCTGCTCGCCGAAGCTCAGATGGTGAATGGCCCGACATCGCAGCTCCAATGCAGCCACACACTCAAGGGCCTCTGAGACGCGGCGCTGTACTTCCTCCTCGTCCAAACCAAGATTGCGCGGGCCGTAGGCCACGTCTTCTTCAACCGTGGCCGCAAAGAGCTGATCTATGGGATTCTGCAAAACTAGCCCCACCTGCTGATATAGCTCCTTCTTCGAGATGCTGTTAATCTCCAGACCGTTAATTTCGACCCGTCCCTTTTCAGGCTTCAAAAGCCCGATCAAAACCTTGATCAAAGTTGTCTTGCCTGAACCGTTGGAAGCCAGCATGGCCACAAATTCGCCGGAGTTTATACGAAAATCCACTTCTTCAAGTGCGCGCGTGCCTTCTTGATACGTGAAACAGATCCCCGAGGCATTGACCGCTAGAATGGGCGTCATTAGGCGTACCGTTCCATGAGCATGAAAACCGTCAGTATTAGCGGAAGCACAATTGCAAGGTTTCTTATGTCGGTTGCCTTTAATCCCGGCAACGGGGCGAAATGCATGCTACCCTCGTATCCACGCAGGGTCATGGCTTCATAGGTTCGCATTGCCTGGTCCATGGATCGCGTTATAACCGTGCCTGCAAGCACTCCCATAGAACTGAGTGACTTCCCCACACTGGAATATCCAAGCCGAGTGCTCTGGGCAGTGATCACATCGGAAGTCTGATCCAGCAGCGAAAATGTGTAGCGATATACCAGAAGCGCAATCTCCACCCAGCCCTCTGGAACTCTGAACCATCTCAAGGCATTGAAGATTTTGTACGCTGGCGTCACTGAACTAAATAACAACATCACGCTGACTGCTCCGAGCACTCGAGAGCCAATGAGAATGCCCCTCCTCAGGCCCTCTTCCGTGGCAGTCAGCTTCCACGACAGGAAGTCGAGAGTGAAAAGCGGAGTCGACCCGGATAGAAAAGCCTGCAAGACAACCAGAACCGCGACTATACCCATCGGACCTGCTATTCTCAACAACGCCAATCTAATAGGCATCCCAACCATTAGCATTGCAGACAAACAAAAAGCTAGCACAGTCAAGGGGAAGTAAACCTTGCTCGACAACACCACTGACAAAATAAGAGCAATGGCAGGCACCATTTTGACTCGCGGGTCGATCCTGGTGAAAACATTTTCTCTGCACGCAAATATATCCGAGAAGATATCAAACATTCGATGGATTGCTTATCCTTCCCTCTGGAGGAAAAAGTCCGCGGAAACTATAGCCTGCGATAAACCCGCCTATGGCTCCAGCGATTAGAAAAAAGAATAGCAGCGCATCTCCTCGAATAAGCGATTCTGCAGGAGGCCGCCCTGCTTCTTCCGCGAACTTCTTGACTACCGTTTCGTCCACACCGGACCATTCGGCTTTCGTATTTAGGATGACCGAACCAAGTATTATTGCCAGCACCAGTATCACGGACCCTGCCACAATCGCTTTTTTCATCTCGCTTCCCCTTTGGCCAGCATGCCCAGATATTCAGGCCTCCGCGTATGAATAAAACTGTACGCTCCTGCTGTAATAAACCCTTCCAGAATTCCCAAAGGAACCTGGGTAGGCACGAAAGCAACAATGATGCTCCAGAACATTGTGGAGAATGAACCATCAGAGTGCAAAGCAGCGGCCAAGGCCAATGATGTCGCTCCATAAGTTGCCCAGTCCGAAATCAAACCTGCAGCAAAAGCCGCCACAAACCACGAAAGTCCAAGTTTTCGCAGAAGAAAGAACACCCCATATCCGGTAAAAGCGCCTGCGACGCCCATGGAAAAAATGTCTGCTCCCAGAGTGGTCAACCCGCCATGCGCAAGAAAAAGAGCTTGCAGAACCAGTGCCACACTGGCCACAAGAACGGTCAAGGTCGGGCCTATCAGAATTGCGGCCATCCCGGTTCCGCACGGATGAGAACACGTTCCTGCGGTGGGCACAGGAATCGGCATGCATGAAATTATGAAAACTGCAGAGCCGACCAAGGCCACCATGGCTTTCAGGTGAGGCTCGCTCTTGCTTCGAGCGTTCAGATTCCTGAGCCCCAGGATTAAGAACGGAGTTGACAACGCGAACCAAAAAAGTGCCCACGGAACAGGTAAAATTCCTTCCGAAATGTGCATGGCATGGGCCGGTCCGGAAGCGAGGACTATCAGGACTGCTGCTGTAGTGAGAGCAGGAATGAGCATGCGGGGAGGACCTTTTTGTATAAAGGCCGTCGCAGTACCTCTCTCCAAAAACCTTATACTCATCTTGTCACCCGGCTTTAACGACTGGGAAGAATATTTCTTGGGCAGATACATGTTCCCACCTCCTTAGTGATGGCCGCGTCTACTGAAGTAAACTTGGGCTTCCTCAGGGTCCATGGGCACGAACTCATGCTGACCGGGCGGAACCGGATATTTCTTCCTGGACGGGAGACTCAATTCTTTC
>JACRDE010000247.1 GCA_016212935.1 Desulfomonile tiedjei
AAATGGGCCGGCATTTCAGAACGTGTTCTTCTGTACACAATACTTACCGACTGGGAGCCGAGTCGAACGCAGGTGCGGGCTGCGTCTACAGCCGCGTTTCCGCCGCCGACTATGGCCACCTTGTCAGCCGGTTTGATTTTTAGGCCGAAGGAGACGTCTTTGAGGAACTTCAACGCGCTTAATACCTGGGGATAGTCGTTCTCCCCCTCTATGTCCAGCTTGTAGCCCTGCCAGGCACCTATACCGAGGAAAAAAGCCTTGTATCCGTCTTTTCGCAGCTGATCCAGGGTCAGGCCAGCGCCGACCGGAGTGTTCGGAACGATTTCAACTCCCATGGCCTTGATGGACTCTATCTCTCGCCACACAACGTGCCTTGGAAGGCGAAACTCGGGGATACCTGCTATCATCAATCCTCCCGGTTCCGGCATGCTCTCGAAGACCGTGACGGAATATCCCTCCAATGCCAGGAAATACGCCGCTGTCAGTCCGGCGGGGCCTGAACCGACTATCGCCACTTTTTCCTTGTAAGAGTTCGCAGGTTCGGGGATTCGATAACCTCTTCCCTTCTCCATGACCATCTTAGCGGCCAGACCCTTGAGGTCTTTTATGCACAATGCCTTATCCAGGTATCTGCGTTGACACCATGACTCACAGGGGTTCGGACAGACCAACCCGCAAACCCATGGGAACGGATTGTCCCGTCTGATAAGCTCGATTGCCTCGTCGTATTTTCCCTGACCGATCAAGCCGATGTAGGATGGAACGTCGATTCCGGCGGGGCAGTTCAGCTGACATGGAGCAGAAGACTCCCTTTTCAGACCGTCAACGTCGTATACGATGTAGTCCTTTTCCGCTGCCGATCCTGGAGGGAACATGGGACGTGTGGACATGGTGCACTCCTGAGTCAATGATTTGAATTCTAACGAATTTTATGATTGCTTTTCGTATCCTGGCACTTGCAGCGTTCCCAAAGATGCCACCGGCCATCACTCCGGTAACATTAACATCCTTACTACAAATCGTGAACTACCATCGTCTTCAAATCTCAACGCTTTCTTTCCTCGATTCGATGACCAGCGACCGAAGGTGAGGCCGAACCGGAAGGCACGGCGGTGCGAGAGACGGCCCGCATGTGCGCGTTCCAAGGCCTGAGCCTATAAGATGACAGATTTCCGGTATCCATGTCAATGCCCTATCTTCGAACAGGGAATTAACGTTTGGCGAAAGTACCAAGGAGTTCAGAACAACTCGTGGCCTTGACCCATGCGCCTGTCGCGTGAAGGGGTCTGCGCATTCGTGACTTTATGGTAATTCTGACGGACGTCCCACAAAAAATTCTTCAATCCGCGGCCACCGTCTTGTTCCGTGTTGTCTCTCGCAAAGAATCTGTGATAAAGTCCGTTTCATTAAGAAAGCGGGTGAGACTATGGGCTCGTGCAGAATTGCGGTTGTTGTTTTGATTGCGGTGGCGCTTGTGATCGGGTCTTACGCAGTTGCCTCGGCTGAGCAGGTGTGGACCAAGTGCCACATAACATGCCGGTGCCTGCAGGATAACACAGTGGGGAACTTCATGTTCAACATTCCACTGGACAGAACACCTGACACAGGCTTCGACGCTGATGCCGCCTGCAATTCTTATGCGTACAGGACATGCGCGGACGTGTGTAATGGCACAAAGTTTTCTTACACTTTTCAGGTGACTAGTCCTTAGTTTTCGCTCGGCCCGCGTCTGACTCAATTTGCGGGAATAACACCTCCACCCCGGACTTGATCCAGTGTCCAGACTCTGGATTCCTGCCTTTACCTGAGAGTCCCCCACGGGACGTTCGTCATGCCCGCGAAAGCCGGCATCCAGAAGACGAAGCAAACGCGTATTCATCTGGATCCAGACTTCCGTTGGGATGACTGACTCATACCCGTTCGCATTCAAACATGGAAGAATCGGGGGGAACCTTCTTTGCCAAAGAAGGTTCCCCCGATCTTACTGATTTGAAAGCGAATTCCTATGAAAAGTAATTGACGGGGAACACAGTCGCTACTGAGACCGTTTCATGTTTCGTTGTGGCGCTTTCCGCCATGGAAGTTCGTATTAGTGAGCCTTTAGCGTTTGCCGTCTCGAATTGCCGAATAGACATTGTCTTCGACCACTACTATAGAACCACATTCGTATTAGGACTGCTGCCATGCAAGCTGTCAACCTGCCTAACGGTCTGTCATTAATCAACAACTCAACGGTTCAGTAGGTTTTTCAACGAATGATTGACGAGTCTAATGTTGTATGAGATAATTAATTTATTGGATGCGAAGACCTTACAAACATCAATTTCCGTACTACCTGATCGTCGGCCTACTGCCGGTATCTCGTAATTCCTACGACCTCTCTTACAATCGTCAGCTGTAACATGCGCTGATGGAAACATTCTGTGCAGGGTACTACAATGCGTGGAGTTTCAATGGACAGGCTCGGTCGCAAAAGCTCAAAAAAGAGGCTTTCCAGGATGGTTCAAAGAGAATGGGAGAACATGACCATAAACAAACACATGTTTGATGTCGAGCATCCCAGCAATGCAAAAAGCATTTCCAACAAACAAATGATGCAAATAGCACGAAACAAAATCATTCAGGAACTCACTGCACCGCAAAGTTTTCTTGACGAGACCTAATAGTCGAAACAGTCCCCAGCCATACCTTTGCATGAAAAGTCTCTTAGCCCACGCTCTATAAAGGGGATGCAACAAGATGGATGATTTCCTTACGTACGAACCTGTTTCAGGCACTGGCGAACCGACAGAGGCAGACTCATTTATCGCTCCTCCACCGATTCCGTCGAAAAAATTCCAGAAAGAAGCATTCGGATACGTCAGCAAGTGGTGCAAAGCAGCCCACGATTTCGTGCAAAGAAAAGTCGAACGCTGGAAGCTCCTTGAGGACCTCTATCACAATAAACGGGAGCTTAACTCCTGGGCCGGCAATTCATCACGGCAGACATCACAGAATCGAGTCGGACCGGGAAAAGGTGTTAGTCAAGACAAGGATCGCTGGCAGGCCGACATTGTGGTTTCTCCGTCGTATATCGTGGACAACTGGACTGACAGGGCTTACCAGGCGGTGTTCAATGGTCCGGAATGGCTAACGGTCATTCCGGAGAATAATCGGGACTCCTCATCGGAAGATCTGCAGTATCCCACGTCTTACAAGCTGCAGGAATTGCTGTTGACCAGGCTCGAAGAAGGACGGATACACGTGCGAGTCTATGAGGCCCTTCAACATCTAGTGCTCTACGGTTCAGTGTACGCGAAGGTGTTTTGGTACTCAAAAGGCGTGAAAAGGTACCGCTGGGATTATCATACCCTCGAAGTAATCGAAAATCGTGAGCGAATCTACGACTGTCCTATCGTGCAGATAATCCCACTGGATCGGATGCTCCTGGACTGGAGCGCAACACACAACGACGTGCAACGGCACAGCGGAATCGGCCACAGGGTGGACAAAACCTACGAACACGTGGTGGAACAGTTCAGCAAGGGCGTTTACAATCTCAATCAGGAAGAATTCCTTGCCCGGTGGCGAAATACTCTCTCTTATCCGGCGACTGACGGCACAAAACTGGAACACGATGACGACAGCGATTCCCTGGAAGGGGACGAAATCCGGAAGCTCACTGTATGGGAATGGCACGGCCTGGTTCCTGCGGGCGAGGGCCACAGGGAGTGTGTTTGCACCTTCATTACGGACAGAGGGTCGGATTCTCCTGAAGACGGGCTCATGGTTCGCTTGACGGACGCTCCGGTTCTGTGGTCCGGTCTGCGGCCGTTCGTCTCCGGGCATTTCACCCCAATGCCCGGCCCTCTCGGTATGGGGGCGGTGGAGAGCAATCTGGATTTAATACATTCAATTTCTCAATTCATCAGCCAGTCCCAGGACAATGCCAGGCTTACTGCGAATTCCCAGCTAATTGTGCGAAGGGGATCTTCGGCTGCTCGGCAGATCAATGCGGAAGGAGACGTGGTCTTCCCTGGAAAGGTCTGGACCGTGGATGACCCCGGCGACGTTCAGCCTTTCCCGCCACTGCATTTCCCCCAGCAGGAGATCAATTTCCTTATCGATTATCTTAACGTGCTCTTGGAGAAACGTACCAGTGTTTCGGACTTTTCTCTCGGAACTGACGGGCGGGCCCGAACGGCAACTGAAGCGCACATTTTGCAGGAATCCGGTATGGCGCCTTTCTCCACAAGAACCGATCTCTTTGCCAGAAGCTTTCTTGAGCCCCTGGGCAAAATCGCTCTCTCG
>JACRDE010000016.1 GCA_016212935.1 Desulfomonile tiedjei
ATTCCTTCGAAGTGGTCTCTGAGGATGGGGTTCTGTTCCGGCGAAGGGACGGTGAATCGGCCAAACCCTATGAATCCGGTGTAAACGTCGCCGGCTTCCATAACTACCCGGTCCAGGAAAAGGAAATTTTCACCGTACATGCTTAGGGTAGATCGTACATCATCCTTGTCGAACTCAAGCCATTTTCGGATTCGTACCACTCTGGGAGGAGCCTGTTCACGAGGTTTTGCATTCTCAACGGCAGTAGTACCTAGCAAATCCCGATAATAGACCTGTTTGACGTCGCCAGGCGCGTAAGCTCGTTTATCGAGAAATTCCCGCACAACGACGATCCCGGAAGCCTTTCTTACGAAGTCCGAAATGACTTCCACCGCCTGACGGAGCCACGAGAAGGTTCCATTCTTTCGCAGTTCGCCGAAAAGACTATCCACAACGCGGGAAACCATTGCGGGATCGGAGTCAGCACCTACATTTTTCCACTCGTCGTCCATGAAACTCTGCAGTCGAGAGGCAAGATCCCCGAATCCGCCCAATTCCCTGAGAGATTGCTCCATCTGATCAAAAAGTTCCGCGACGTGATCAGCGGGCTTTCGGTGCTGAAGGCTGCTCAGGTAATTATGAATAACGGCTATTTCGATCCCTGTGAAGAACTGAGAAGACTGTGTCCATGCTTCAGGCAAGGCCGCAATTAACGTGCGCGTTCCGCTCTTGGCTCTCCGCAGCGCCAGCCTTTCCAGGTACTTCTTGGTCTGAGATATGAAGTATGGCAGATCGCCTCTGTATGTCAGGGCCACGAACTGCGTATTCTCATCGCAAATACCGGCCAGACCTGTGATCGTGTCGTCAAAAGACCCCGCGTTGACGTAAAAAACGTTGCGCCTCACTGGAGTGGCCATATCAGAGAAAGTGGATTTGCCTTTCAGGATTTCGGCTACTGCCTTCATTACAGAAGGCTGCCTGGGAAAACCGCCCGCAACAGCATGGACCACCGCGTCCAGTCGGTCGACCCCTTTCTCTCGGAGCCTGTTTTCTATCGCTTTCAGAGACTCAAGAACACGGTTTCTGCAGTCAAAGTCATATCGCAACGGCACTTCGACCAGCGCTACGTTGATATCCCTGAAGAACGCCTGTTCCTGGGCGTCAGCCGGATTCAAAGTGGTACCGAAAACGTTTGCCCCGGCCGATACGGCGGCTTTAGCTATCGCTTCGCCGTATCCCCCGGCCCTGGCCCCTATGACGAGAACATTTTTGCCGTGTAGCATCGATTTGACTTCCCGCACCAGATCAGGATAGTTTCAAAAGGCAAAAGTACAATAGGCAGGCGATATAGTCAACGGTAGCCATTCATTTGAAATTCAGGCCAGCCTTCGGTAAGGTACGTGAAATCGTACCTCTGGGGCGACGGCGTACTCGAGAAAGGCAGGAAAATGTCCTGGAAAGAAGAAAAAGAGGCGTTTGCCAGCGAAATCCTGGCGCTTTTATATGAAAACAGAATGATACGCTCTTTTTACAGGGATAAACCTGACGGCTGGACGCTGGTTTCAGGTCTGTACAGCCCCCTGTACATTCAATTGAGGCCGCTTGTCTCCTATCCGCGTGTATTCGAGAAAGTATGCAGAGCGATGACCCGCATGGTCCAGGAAGAAGCTCCGGAGATCACGACGGTAATAGGGATTGCAATGGCTGGGGTCCCGATCGCCGCGGGAATGTCTCTCCTGGGAATACCAGCGGGATTCACCCGCAAGATGGATAACGTCAAGTCCCTTGAGTCTTTCAAAGAAGCCATCACGAAGTACGGCGAACACTCTCTGCTTGAGGGAGAGCTGGCTTCAGGCGACCGCCTTGCTCTCGTGGACGATCTCGTCACCCGATTCGACAGCAAACTCGTGGCAATGGAACAGGTGAAATACGAGGTCCAAAAGAAAGGACTCTCGAACGTAGACGTAAGCACAGTGCTCGTGGTGCTGGACAGGGAACAGGGCGGCAAAGAAGCGGCTCAAAAGGAGAACATGAAGCTGCTGAGCCTCATTCCCTTCAAAACCGTTGGACTACCCCTGCTTGAAGGGGTCATGCACCCGACGGAATGGGACGTCATCCACCGTTACCTGGATGATCCGGCCGAATTCCAGAACAAAACCGAACAGGATCGAATAGCAGGCCTCAGAATGTGAGGCCCGCTGTAGTTCTTCCGCCTGTATTTTCTTGACGGCAGACATTTTGTTATTTATATTAGTGAATGGGACGGATGTTAGACTTTGCTCGAGATCCTCCCTTTATTCTGACGGGCGTTTCAGCAGCAGAAAGACTCTCAGAGTCAGAGGCGTCTGGTAGAAGGGATTTGATACTTCCAGCCACTAAAGATCCGATCTAATATCTGAAAGTGCTTCCCTGTAAAAGGGATCGGCGCGGAAATTTCACGTCAAGTAAAACACACATTGGAATAATTTGCGCGGAAGCATGCTTCCTGCGCACTCATAATAGATAAGCGCGCTCCAATTGGGCTGCGCTTGTGAACAGAAATATCGAAGGATACTTCGAAAGGAGAATGATCTGAATGCCGGGAGTTTATTTAAAAGAAGACGAACCCTTTGAAAATGCATTACGTCGATTCAAGAAACAGGTTCAGAAGTCGGGCGTCCTCACAGAAACCAAGAAACGCCGGGCTTACGAAAAGCCCAGCGTAAAACGCAAGAGAAAGGCAATGGCCGCCAGAAAAAGACTTCTGAAAAAAATGAGAAGAATGAGAACCCGGTAGTACGGAAGCTTTCGATGTCCGTGGCCGCCAGCGCGTCGCATCGAGCGATGCCTGTTGAAAAAGGCTCCGATTTGGGTTATGCCTTAGTGCGAGAATTGTTGTCAGGAGGGCGGACCCAATTTCCGGTAAAATACCCGATACTTCCGTGCAGTGGCGGGATAGGCTGGCCGAAGGTAATACGCTTACCATCATATGTTTAACGGTGGCCGCAGCGGCCGCGGCAATCGGCCTGAGCACCAGCATCTCGGAAGAGGATGCAGGTGTGGCCAGACTTGTGTTTGCCCTGGTTTTGGCAGTTCCTGCGGGCATGCTGCTTTTTTTCTCGGCCTTTGGACTTGTGGCATACTTTCTTTTCATTCCGTCAATTTCAAACGATGCTCACATTTTTGCGAGAGTGCACAGTGCCCAGCTCGTGCATCCTTTGACCACCGCCATGGTCCTGGGGTTATTGGCTCTGTTCGTTTATACGGGAAGCATTCCCGGCTTGGTTGCCTGGTTCGGTCTGCTGGCTGTCTATTCGTTTCAGACTGCCCTTATGGTCAGCCGCATTCGCAGGGAGCTTTCGAGCAGCGGCCTTGAAGGTCCAGCCTCCAGTCTGTTATTTCTGCTGCTTAATCTAATACTTGGCGGAGAACTGGTCACCATAGCAGCGGGGGCAAAACCTTTGCCTCCCTGGCGATTGAATTCTCTTCCCCCAGATACTTGGGTGGTGGACATCCGGACAAAACCGGAGTTCAAGTGGAACCGCATGGAGGCCGCAGAGAATTATCCCTGGGGCGCTGGATTGATGGAAGCAGCCGCGTCGAGGCCAAAGAACAGGCCTGTACTCGTTACATGCCTGTCAGGTCATCGTTCACCCGCGTTCACAATTATGCTCAGACGTTTAGGGTTCACCACAGTCTACAATCTCAACTGGGGAATACTCTATCTGATCCTCCTGGAGAAGGGGAGCAAGAGCAGCGGGCCTTTTGGTCTGACCAGGTCGCAACGCGAGTCCAATATGCGCGGGAAAGATTTCAGAGGCATTTCTATCGGCTATATTACGGCGGCGTTGCTCGTTCTCGTTTGCGCGCCGGTTGAGCGCACAATCTGGCCCGAAGAAGTGCCCCTGGTTCAGCAGATTCTTGGTGCGGTGATCGGACTAGGCGGGCTCTTGCTGGGGGGGGTGAGCTACCTCGCCCTTGGCAGAAATTTCCGGGTGTTTGCAGCTCCACGGCGAAGCGGGACCCTGGTCACTACAGGAGTTTACTCCAAGGTTCGGCATCCTATGTACACTGCGGTTATAGCCGCAATCGGGGGCTATGCCCTGTACTTCGGGAGTATTATTTCACTTCCTTTCTGGCTAGCATGCACCGCCTTCTACGTGATCAAGGCTTTCAAAGAGGAGCCGCTCCTTCTCGCCCACTATCGGGACTACGAAGAGTACAGAAGGCGCACCTGGATGTTTATTCCTTACGTCTTATAATTACCCCAGGCTGCCTATTTTCTCGGTTCGCACCGATTTCCGAACTTTGCTGCTGAATGCTGAAATGTCTCCAATGTTATCCGGTGTGATGTCGCTCATTGTTAGATCCAGGAACCCTTTGAGCCCCTGATTCAGAAACATCATTGCGAGCCAGCCGATTGGCAGCGCACTCTGAGCGGTAACGGCAAAGGACGCTTCCTTGATGGCCCAATCATTGCCGTTGAAGGAAAGCGCCATGCCTCCGGCTGATTTCACCAGACGAAAGGCTTCTACGTCGGTTATGCTGTCGCCTACGTAAAAGACGTGTTTCAGCTCGGATTCTTCAATTTCCACTATCTTTTCTATAGCTGCCGCCTTTTCCCGTCCTCCGACTGGGCAGATCTCTTGGACAATCCGGTTGATTTCCATTTGCGGGAGAATTTTCCAAAATATCTCGTCCAGCTCGTCCACGGTTTTTCTGTCAGGTTCCGCCAGGTCGTCTGCAGATTCGGCTCCGCTGGGTATACTGAAATCCGGAAGAGCTAGGATTCGAGCATGCAGCTCTTTGAGGGTTCTTTTCTCGCCATCTTTTAGGGTGTAGTGATCGAGATTTACGGAGGTGGAATAGGTGTTCATAAAAGGAAAGCCCATCACCTCGCAAACAGCCATGATGTACTGCGAATAACTCGTGCTCACGATGTAAGCTGGCAATATGTCGGAAACGTCCCTCAGCATGCAGTCCGCCTGAGGGATGATCTGAATGTTTCGTCGCGAGAATTTCACCATGGTCCTGTTGTCGAGACCGAAGGCCTTGAAAAAAGGCAGAATCAGCCGCAGAGTATCTCCAGCCTTGTATCCCGGTTTCTTGATCACTTCCGCAAGGAAGTCGTCATAAAGGCTTATCTTACCGAAGAAACGATCTCCTTTCGGAATAAAGGCATCCGCGAGTTCGGCCGCGTTGTCATTCTTTGTGATAGGTCCCTCACAATCGCTGATGAAAATTTTTCGTGCTCGTTCCAATTCCGACCTCCAAATAATCCCTTTGATACCACACGTTTTCAAACAAATGATTTTTGCGCAGGCTGGAAGTCTCCTTCACTTCGGGCCACGCAGAGCAGTCGGACCTCGTTCAAGAGACATCAACCCTTGCCACCGCGACCATGTTACACGAAGCTGGTTTCAAATCAGCAAGATTGGCGGAACCTTCTTCGGAAAACAAGGTCCGCCACGATTCTTCCTCGTTTGAATGCGAGCTGTGCCTTCATGATCATGGGCTTACGTCGGACTTGGGCCGGAATAACACATGGTTGAGAAATTCCTTGTCAGGATATGTGCTGCGCCCGAATCCCTCAATGCTCCTGGACGCGGCCAACGCGGCAAGTCTGAGGCTCGGCCTGATGGGCAGGCGTTCGATCAATCCTGCCAGAAAGCCTGCAGCCGCCACGTCACCGGCTCCCGTTCGGTCTCGAATCGCGGATACTGCCACGGCGGGCTGGAACGCGCTAGTCATGTCGTAGAACGCTTCCAGCCCCTTTTCACCCATTTTCACAAGTATAACCCGAATGCCTATGCGTGTCAGGATTGCGACCGCCTTGGCCTTTGAATCGCATCCGGTTAGTGCCACAAGCTCCTCGTCGGTCGTGAAAAGCACTTCGGTTCTCTTAAGAATGGGCTCCAGAGCTGACAATCCCGATTCACTATAGATCGCGCCCGGGTCGAAGCTTATCCGGACTCGGCCCGAAAGCCCCTTTACAAGCTCAATCTGAGCGGCCAAAGGCTCCCTGGCGACAAAAGACGTCAGGTGCAGCCATTCTGCCTGAAGAAAATAATCCGGCTCCAATCTGAGCTTTCCTGCCATGTCATTGGCATTGGGGAGAATAATCAGAGCCCTGTCCCTGCCAGGGTCGTCCTTGTCGATCAGAGCGAGGCATCTGCCCGCAGGAAAAGCCACTTCCTGAATACTCAGATTTTCGGGCCTGCCAAGTTCGTGTAATCTCATGGAGGCGACTTCGTCTTCGCCTGTGGCTCCGTAGAAGCCCGTGGAAAAGCCCATCTTATAAAGCGCCGCGATCATATTCGCAGCAGACCCGCCAGGATCTGCGGCCTTGAGAACCGCACGCGACTGCAATTCGGGATAGAACCTCTCGAACCAATGGACATCCCTTACGTATTCGGCTCCCGGGCGAAAACCGTGATCATTGAGTAGGCCCCTGGGAACTTCCCAGATCTCGTCCAGGTTCAGTGATCCGAATCCTATGGCGTGCAGCTTCAAGAATCCTCCCGGAAAAAACGTTGGCTTCAACCCCTCGGCTGTTAGGCAGTTTTGGAAATCATTCTTGCATGGACCCACTTCCGGCCGGATGGAATGGGCATATACGTAACACGCCGACCAACCCCGAAGCAAGAAGGGCTTTCTATGTGCATGGCAAAATCCGTTTGAATGGTTTATGTTCTTTGTGCTCCTGATTGCGGGCGCAGGAGCACCGAAACTTGATCGCATAGCCAAGTAACCATGCCAAGTAACAAATACGTCCACCAGTAGAGTGATTCCGAACGTTTTGCAGAATACCAGCTTGATGCGGCTGCCCCGCGGGCTAAAATCCGGCCTCGCGATTTGCTTCGGAGTTTTCGTTCATGCAATCACCCCATCGTGACGACCAACAGGTCAATCCGGCAGGCAGCGCATTCGCTGAACTCGGCCAATTATTGAATGGACTGGCCACAAAAAGGCGGAAGCTCATTCTGTCGTTTGTTGTGGCCGCAGGATTCTGCCTGATTGTCAATAGCTCGTGGAATGCTACTCCGGACAGCGCTTTGTACCTGACGCTGGGTGAGTCTATAGCTAGAGGAGACGGCTACGTGTTCAACGGTGAGCCGCACACCTTCGTGCCTCCCGGACTGCCGTTGATTCTAGCCGGAGCAGCGCGCTTTCTTGGGCCGGAATTTTTGTATTACCGGATCGTTATGGCATTGGCGGGCTTGCTAACCGCATGGTTCGGATATTTGTTCGTCGCCAGACTCTGCGGGCAGGACACTGCATTCCTTGTGGGCGGCGTCTTCGCTCTGAATCATATCCTGCTTTTCAATTCCACTTTTGTCTTAGCTGATGTGGTATACGCGTTGTTCACGTTAATTGCCCTCAACGCCGCATTGTCCGCGGCTGAGGAATCCGGTGATCATTCGCGACTGTTGATTGCTGGATTGATCATGGGGATCCCTCCACTGATCCGAATAAACGGAGCAGCAATTCCGGTATCTACCGCGATCTTTTTCTATTGTGCCTGGAAGAATTTTTCAACGCGGAAGCGTTTGCTTCGGATTGCCTTGTTCCTGGCTATTTCGTTCATTCCCTTTCTTCTATGGCAATACTGGAAATCATCTTTTCCTGTCTCTGAATCCGAAGGAACGTATCTGAACGCTGTAGCAGGAAGAAGATGGGATGACCAGCTGCGAGTGATTGTTACTGCTCTGATGGAGTATATCCCTGAATCCAGCCTTGCACTGACGGGAGTGTCGCTCAAAACCGGATTCCTGGAGCTTCCTGTCCCGATGCTGGCTGTTTTCGGCCTATTTTGGGCATTCAGGAAAGGTGAGCGGTTACTGGTCCCTTTGACTGTGATTCAATCTTGTGGCCTGCTTTTGAGCAGCGCGGGCACGCGATATTTGATTTTTCTCCTGCCCGGACTATATCTGTTCCTGGCTTTAGGAGCTTTGCAATTGTTCAAGTTCCTTGGCCGAAAATTCCAGTCCATGCCGGAGCCGCGCAGCTTACTTGTCGGTTCTTTTGCAGTCCTCGCTCTGCTCAACGCAGGACACAACTTGGGTGTCGTCTGGAGCGCCCGCACCCCATTGGAACGAAACGGCGCTGAGACCGAGCGTAGTCTTCCATTTTTTACCGCGGCGCGCTGGCTCAAGGAAAACGCTCCCGATGCCACCGTACTAACGATCAGGCCGAGAATCATTCATTACCTTTCTGGATGCAGAACCGTATCCCTCGTAAGGTCAGGAGTGCCTGATCACGACATATGGTTGGACACTGAGGAAAGGCTTAAACGAATGATCCGGGAATCCAGCCCTGATTTTCTTTTTGTAGACTCAAAAGACGCCGGGTACTATTCACACGTGACAAAAGTTATTGAGCGGACCGGATACAAACTGGAAGAAATCAACCCTGAGGCTTCCTCAGTGCGTTTTCGGCTCTTCAGATTGGCCGGCCCCGAAGAAAGACCTCACTGAGCGGTCACTTTGATAATTAAAGACGGGTCTCAGGTTTAAATGAAATATTTTTTAATAAAAGATCACAACTGCCCAAAAAACAGGAAAAAAGTGTTGACAAGGTTCTGGGGATGGTGTTTAAGTCCGTCTCGGAGGTTGGATATGGGCTTCCATATCGGCCGGTGCAAAGAACGAATGCTAAGCGGCTCCCGGAGCCCTTCTGTATAATGATTCGTGGGTGGGGGAGTCTAAACACTGGGCCCAAAAAGCACGAAAACGGCATCTAAATGGCCGTTTGCGTGCGTTCCACTGGGATGGAAAAGTATGTTGAGAAGTGCCTCGACTTCTATCACAGGGGGCAAATGTGTCAATGAAAAAATGCTCGATTGATAGCCCCTCCCCCTTTTTTTTGTGAAAGCACGACTCAAATCCGCTGGTTCAAACAGTTCACTTATATAAAGACTGGAAAATAGGAAAATGAGTCGCCCCGTTGAGAGTCCGGTGGCGACTAATAATCAATGATTTGGGACAGCTCCATTCCGAACCGTCGCTTCAGATACAAATTGATAAATTCCATAATGGTCGGTTTGAAGGGTTTGCGGACAAGCTGCATTCCTGCCTGCCTGGGGGTTCGTCCACCCTTCCGGACGTTGCAGGAGCGGCAGCATGCCACGACATTGGTCCAGTCATTGTTGCCGCCCTGGACCTTGGGGATGATGTGATCTATGGTCAGGTCGCCGGAAACAAACTCGTCTCCGCAATACTGGCACTGGCATCCATCGCGGATGAGGATGTTCTTTCTGGAAAAGGGAACTTCTCTTTTGTATATCTTGCGGATGAATTTTACGAGACGGATTACCGCGGGCACGCGAAAGGTGCGTGTAACGGTCTTGACGATTCGGCTAGATTCCTTGACGACCTCAACTTTTCCGCTGAAAAGCAAGCCCATTGCGCGTTGCCAGGAAACCAACCCCAGGAACTCATAGCTGGCATTGATTACAATTACTGCCTCCATGGATGTCATCGGCTCCAAGCCTCTTCTCTAGGAAATGATTCAACTATTCCCTTGGCACTGTACCGTTTAACAAAGGCGCTGAACTCATGTCAAGAAGAAAGGCGAAGGAGCGCTTCGGTCGAGGCCGGTTCCGCTGAAGATTCTACGGTCCTGTTTGTTCCAATAGGATACGGTGACCGGTCAAGTCCATTTCAATCAACCGACCCTTTACCGTGGTCTGTTCACCGAATATGCTTCGAAGAACTATCCGGTCACCCTCAGGCTTGAGGAAGTCCACACTCTCCATGAGCAGTTCTTCTTTTCCGTCCTTGATGAGGTATGCCTTTGATTCGCACATAGGGTTATCCTAGAAAAATCTTTCCTTCAATATAGCCATTTGATCCACAAATTGAAAGCCCTTGATAGGTACCTGGGGTCCGTCGCGTTTTGAAAAACTTCCTTATCCCTATCGATTCGGATATAATGACTTGTCCAAAAGTCAGTGAAATCAACTTCAAATATTACCGTGAACGAAAAAGACGATACGCTCCGAAATATCATTAAAGATTGCCAAAGCAGTACCCCCAGCATTGGAAGATACCAGATCTCCGGGAGCCTCGGCCGCGGTAATATGGGGGAGGTCTTTCGAGCCAAAGACCCTATGATAGGGCGTTTGGTCGCGCTCAAGACTCGACGCTTCGACCTGGTTTACGAGCAAAAAGATCTGCAGTACATAATCGACAAGTTCTTCGAAGAAGCCCGGATAGCCGGGAATCTCATTCATCCCAACATAGTCACCGTTTTTGACGTGGGGCAGGATGGGGATTACTGCTTCATAGCAATGGAACTGCTTGAGGGAGACAATCTCACAGCATTTAACAAAGAGGGGACTCTGCTCCCCCCTGAAAAGGTGGCGGATATAATAAAACGGGTTTGTCTGGCTCTGGACTTCGCTCACTCCCGAGGGGTCATACACAGAGACGTGAAACCGGCGAACCTCATGTTCACTCGAGATCGCAGGATCAAGATCACCGATTTCGGCATTGCGATGATGGCCCGAACAGACAGCACCAACGATTTTCAGGTGATGGGAACTCCCAGCTACATGTCACCCGAGCAGACCAAGGGATTGAAACTCACTGAACGTACGGATTTCTTTTCACTTGGAGTGGTCTTGTTCGAATTGCTTGCCGGAAGGCGTCCGTTTCAAGGCAGGACCCTTTATGAACTTATGGACAATATACGTTACTCGCCTGCACCATCGGTGCTCACATATAATCCGAGATTGCCGGCGGGTATAGATCAGGTCCTTCAGAGAGCGCTGGAGAAAGAACCGGAGCTCATGTACAGGAGCGGCAAGGAATTCGCGGAAGAAATAGATCGTGCAATGAAAGGCGACTCCATCACTGTGCATGATATCAAGGCTGCGAAGAAGGCCGCGCTGCTCAAATCCGTAGATTTTTTCCGCACCTTTGACCGCAAGGAGATCGAGGAAGTCACCCGATACGGAACGTTCATTCGCTACGAACCCACTCAAGTTATTGTCAGAGAAGGAGATGTGGACACCACCTTCTTCATTCTGCTTTCCGGAGCGGTGCGCGTAATAAAGAACAATCGGAAAATCGCAGACTTAGCTAAGGGGGCGTGCTTCGGGGAAATGGGTGCTTTCACAAAGACGGCAAGGACCGCGCATGTGATCGCCAGGCAGCCCTGCATAGTTCTGAAGCTGGATCTGAAGGTGTTGGAACGGCAAAGCCCATCGCTAAGGCTCAAGATTTACCAGGTTTTCATAGAGACGCTTATCGTTCGCCTCGAGAAAACGACCAAGCGACTCAGCGAACAAGCTGCTCCTAATCCGCAGCAAAACAGGCACGATTCTACCGCACAAATTCAGTTTTCCGCCACAGGGACTATTTCGGAACCGGATGAGTGATTTCCAGAGCCGGTGATTTTATTGAACTTCACTCCGACGATCGTGATGTCATCGGACTGTGGGGCCCCCATGGAAAACTGCGCAACCGATTTCATGATTTCCTCAACCATTCCCTTAATGGGGCGGGGACAGGCTGTCATCAACTGTTCGCCTAAGCGCTGCTTACCGTAGAGCTCTTCTTTTGTGTTGAAGGCCTCAGTGACGCCGTCTGTGTACGTGAAGAGCGCGTCGCCAGGCATGAGGGTCAATTTTTCCAGCGGAAATTCCGCATCTTCCATTATTCCTACGAGAGGTCCCCCCGGGTGGGGTAGAGGCAGAATTTCTGAGTTCGGCCTTACAATGAACGGGGGTTCGTGGCCGCCGTTCGCATAGACAACTTCGCCAGTGCCAAGATTGAGAATTCCGCAGAAGACAGTCACAAACATGCATGCGTCATTGCCACGGAGCAGGTGCTTGTTCAATCGTCTGAGTATCTCGTCCGGCAACAATCCTTCAGACGCTTCACTTCGGATAAGCGATGTCGTTACTGCCATTAGAAGCGAAGCCGGCACTCCCTTGCCGGAAACGTCTCCGATGGCTACAAAAAGTCGGTCGCGATCCACTAACAGGAATTGATAGAAATCGCCGCCAACCTCTTTGGCCGGGTCCATTACCGCATATATGTCAAATTCGTCACGATCAGGAAACGCCGGGAAAGTTGACGGCAACATGCTCCGCTGAATTGCCGCGGCGACCCCCAACTCGCCTTCCATTCGTTCCTTGGCAGCGGTGGTCAAGGTCAATTCACGAATATAATTCTTCAAGTTCACTGCCATGTTGGTGAACGCACGCGCGAGCTGACCCACCTCGTCATGCCTACTTGTTGCAGGTAGGTCCAGATCGAGGTCTCCAGAAGCCACCTTGGCGGTGGCACTCACCATTCTGCGAAGAGGCATCGTAATCGACCCAGCAAGAAACAGGCTGACAGCGAGAAGCATGACGAGGGCCGCAACGGCAAAAAGTACATCCTTGCTGTACAATCTATCTATGTCGGAGAAGAGTTCCTTTTTCGGGAAGACCACTCCCAGAGACCAGCCTGTACTCTTGAGGCGCGCAAACCCCAGGTAAGAGTCTTTCTTGGTTATGCTGTCCCCCATGTACTCCCAACCGCCACTCTCGGCCAGCATGAGTCTGCCGAGCTTTCGGAGTTCGGGCTTATTCAACTGTTCGGCCAGGCTGAAAATGGACTCCTTCATTATCAGGCTCTTGTGGGGATGAGAAAGAAAAACTCCTGTGTCGGAAATGAGGAAGCAATATCCGGTTTCACCGACCTTCACTGAAGAGAGTTCCTTCGTCAGCCACTCTACAGACACATCGGCTGTAACCACTCCGAAAAGGTTTTCTTTTCCGCCCCCTTCCTCTGGCTCAAAGAAGGGAACGGAATATGTGGTCATTATTATGTTTCCCCCGCCTTCATCGAAATAGGGCGGGCTCCAAACAGGCCTTTTGAGATCCTTGGGGACGCTGTACCAGTCCTGCATGCGATAATCGTAAGAGTCGGTGGCCAAATTCGTATGCTCGATTCCACTGGCGCCTCTGTAATAATAGGTTGCGTATCCCCTCATATCAGGCCGAAATGTGAAGGGCTCAAATGCAACCGCAGATCCGAAAATCTGAGGGTTTTCCTGGACGTTCTCTCTGAGCAACGCGTTCAACGTGAGAGCATCGATCTTGGATTTCTGCAGAAAAGAAGCCATGTTCGCCGTCACGGCCTCTGCGGTGCGCAATCTCAAGTCAATCCGCTGCGCAGTGGACAATGCCAAATTGCGGGCCCATTGCTCCGCATTGGCCCGAATTATGTCTCTGGAAGCATCATAACTGTAAGAGAGCACGACAGCGAACACCAGAGACGTTCCCAACATGACCAGAATGGTCACCTCCACTGCCAAGCTGCGGTACCATCTATCTCTCATTGTGGGTTCCTGTGAAACGCCATGACTGAGAATTGATTGATCCGATTACTCGGTAACAGCATTGAAAACCAGGCGGACGACGTTCATGCTTTCAGATCGCTCGTACTCGGCCGCATCAGCCAGCTCACGTACCAGGTATACCCCAAGGCCGCCAACGCTTCTCTGTTCCAGTTCGGAAGTAAGATCCGGCGGGGGAGCGTTCAGTATGTTGAACGGAATTCCCGAGTCAACGATTTCCACGACCAGCTTTACAGGGTGATTTTCAGCGAGATATTTCACGGATAGCTTGCCTTCCCCCTCAGGATACGCGTACAGGCAAATATTGGCGAGGATTTCTTCTACCGCAAGTTCTATCTCAGATATTCGCTCGCGCGGGAACCCCAACGATGCTGCATGCCTGCCGCCGGCTCGGACGAGTCGGTCCAGGTTGCCCGTCCGAGCAGCAACTTGAATACTCTCAAGCAACCGGGGTTCCAACAAAGCATTACTCCCTGTTAAGGACGTCTTCCTTTGAGTCAAAAATGGGAAGGAGCTTGTGAAATCCGGAAACGTCAAAGACTTTCTTAACTACGCCCTGCAAACCGCAGCACGCGAGTTCACCACCCTTGGCCTTGGAGTTTTTCCCGGCCACCAGTATGCTGCGCAAGCCTGCGCTGCTTATGTAATCGAGTTTACTAAAATCCACGATGAGCCGGTTCGATCCTTGCAAAATCCGCTCCTGAACCATCTTTTCAAACTCTGGAGCAGATACCGTGTCCATTCTCCCTTCAACAGCGATGATAGTCCAATCGCCCTGCTTGCTGAAGTTGACATCCATACAATCTTCTCCTCAAACGATCTTTCTGAACGGTGAAGTCCAACACTCGCCGTTCAGGTCTTCACGAAATTTTTTTCAAGCGATTTGGCTTTTCGCCCTGCTCCAGTCTTGTTTGATGATTTCGAGCATCTGATGTGAGCGGTCCGTCAGAAGCTTGATCCCCTCGAAATCCGGTGGGCAAAGCAGTTTCTGCAGCAGAAGACCGTCGTCGTCGAACCAACGAGGCAGAGCTCCGCCAAGGAAATAGCCTCTGTCTCTGAGTCTGTCGGTGACAGCCCCAACCCACGCTTGTCCGAGCTTCAGCCAGATCTGAAACACCACCACATTTCTGCCAAGTGCTTCGGACTCCAGTTCATCGAGACGGCTCTCAAAGTCCGCCGCTGCACGATGCACAGCTATGCGCGCTACGCGCGCAAAGTCAAAAATCTGTATCTTGAGTTCCGATGATCCCGCGTCAGGCAGACCGGCGTCTGAAACAATGATCTCACGCTGGTCGTCCAGGCCTGAATAAATAAATCTTAGCACCTCCTCATAGGCCTTGGGCAGGAAGATCCTGTGAGGCTTGGGCTTATAGCAGCGGAATACCCCGAGAGCGGCCACCCGACCGGTCGCGCTTCGTTCCGCATCGTACGCCTCTGCGGGCATGAGGGCAACTTCCAGTGATGTTTCTATGTGTCGGCGAGCCATCACCTCCTTGTGCATATAAATGTGATTGCAAACCGACTCGCCAAAAGTTCCTTCAATGCCTCCATTGCCTGGGACCAAGGTATCGTACACGAAAGCCATCAAGAGCTTGTTGACCCCCTGGTTCCTGTATTCCTTTGAAACCAATCCCGCACCGGCTTCATAAAGATTCTTGAAGGGGGCAGAGCGGAAGAGATGCTCGACCCCTATTACCATTCCCGCGGCATTGCGCGCGACGATTGAATAGTATTCACCGGTTTCGTTGGCACTCTTGATCGCTTGGGGATCGTAGAAAAGTCTTATGGGATAGCCGTCCCCGTACACCCCGCGAAACAAGGCCGTTATACCTTCGGCGTCTTCCGGCCGAAAGAAGTCTACTTTGAAATGCTTGTCCGTATTCATGCCATTGGTTCTCGTTTCATTCGTGGTCCATTCCGCGTATCAGCATTTAGGGCGAGAGATTGCGGCTCCCTACGGGAGGATCTTTTCCAGTGCGTCTATGAATGCCTGCATAGCTTCCATTTCCGATACTGTGACCCGGATATGATTGGGATAACGAAAGCTCGTCATCGCCCGGACCATTACACCCTGAGTCATGAGCTTTCTATAAGCAAGGGTGTCGCTCATAGGGAGCTTGATCATTATGAAGTTGCCTTCGTGGCAAACGAATGTCAGGCCCAACCTCGACAGCTCCCGTTTGAGGAACTCTTTGCCCTGCCTGACCATCGAGCGGGTCCGGACTATATGATCGTCTGCTCCCAAGGCGGCCACCGCTGCCACTTGGGCCAGAGAATTCACTGAGTACACTATGCACGTCCGTCGAATCGCGTCCACAACCGACAAATCTCCCGCAAGATAGCCTATTCTAAGGCCGGCAAGCCCGTACATCTTAGAGAAAGTACGGAAGATCACCAAGTTGGGATACTCCCTGGTCAATGAGAGTCCGTTCGGATAGTCCTCGGCTTCAACGAATTCAAAATAGGCCTCGTCTAGCACAACGATCTTACTGCCGTTGATCTCGTCCATGAATCGTCGGAGCCGTCCGGTGTTCCAGTAGGTTCCGGTGGGGTTGTTGGGGTTACAGATAAACAGAATCTTGGTTCGGTCGTCGATCCTGTCCAGCATACCCTGATCGTCGAATTCGTAATTCTTTAGCGGCACGAGGCTGGCCACGAATCCGGAGAATTCCGCGACCCATTCGTAAACCGCAAAAGTCTTGTCTGCAGTGATAATGTTGTCACCGCTCTCGCAAAAGGCTTTGATGACGAAGCTGATGACCTCATTCGCGCCGTTTCCAACCAGGAACTGGTCGGGTTCCATGTTGAATTTTTCTGCCAGCTTCTGACGCAGGTAGTACGCATCACCGCTCGGATAGACGGCAGCGCGTGGTGCCGGAAACTCGGCTATCGCTTCACGTGCGGCTTCCGGCGGACCAAGGGGATTTTCATTGTTGTTCAACCGATAAAGCTGTCGGCAGCCGTACAGCTTCACCAGTTCGGGGTCAGGCTTGCTTGGAATGTAAGCTTCAAACCGCTTGATGTAGTCCGGTAACAGGTTGTCAAGGCACAAAGGGCTCATCTGGAGGATTCACCTCCCGCGAGCTGAAAAACCACCACATCGCCTTTGCCGGCATAGGGCAAGACCAGTCGCGGCTCGAAGCCCGCATTGAGAACCGCTGGAGTAAACCGGCTTTGCCAGGCCTTACCCAAATCCATAGCGAAGAAAATCCCACCTATTCCTTCGTCGCGAAGTATTCGCACATGGTTGGCCACATTTTCTTCAGTATCAAGCCCCCACCACACGGGTCTAAGAGTCACGCGGCTCGACCCTCGGTCGAACTCCGCGGAAAGCACCGAGTAGCTCGATGAAGATTCGCCTTCGTCCGTAATGAGCCGGATTTCTCTCGCAAATACCAGCCTGGCGTATTCCTTCCTGAGAAACTCTCTGAGGGAGTGGTGCGCCCAAATAGTTATCCCCAGGTCTTCTTCCAGGTGTCGGTAGTACGCGGGGACTGTAAGCGGCGGGCCTTCCTCCTGTGGTACGGTAAGAGATCCGAGGGACTCGAAGTATTCCGAGGGAAGCTCCGGAGTAGAGTGCCGATTTATCACGCCCACCGCGGAAGATTTGGCGACGGAGCCTAAGAAGTGTTCCACCAGTGCCTGAGCCATAATGGAATCAGGCTCGTGACTAAAAACGTAAGGGCCGTACAGCTCAACCAATTTGGGTCCGTCCCAGCGCCAGAGTGCTCCGCCGCCCAAATGCCCCGACCTGTCCGCGGCGACGATTGCAAAACAATCTCCAGAAGCCACCATGTCTACCACTTTCCCTGGGAATCGGAAGCTCATAGGAACCAGGTGAGCCGGATAACTCAGATTCAACAGGCGTACCAACAATTTCAGTTCTTCCGGGTCAGGAGCTTTTACGGAAAATTCTTTCAGCGGCTGGGTACTAGCAGCAGGAAGCTCTGAAAAACGCGGATAGGATTTCTCTTTCATCAAGACAAGCCGAAGCTCCTGATCCTGCTGAGAAAACCTGAATCGATCCACCATGCGCGATGCAATCAGCAGGCCTGTCTCCTTCAATTCTGGGTCCGAGTCGACCGATGGGGAGGCAGTCAGATTGAATGCTCTCATGCTGAAATCTTTGGCTTCGAATTGAAATTCTTCTTCCGCGTAATAGCCCCCGCCGGTGCATCTCAACCAAACTTCCCTGTCCGGGGAGCTGCTCTGACAAAGATAGGCGAATATTTCTTCCGTGGCCAAGGTCAAAGACAATGCCTCAGGCTCGTCCAGCCCAAAGGCAATGGCCGACTTTTCCACGAAAGTTGTGACCAGGTGCAAGAACATCGGGTTCGCACGCACATTTAAGGTCACTGTGTTGGTGTTTTTTGCGGGCAAAGAAGTCTCCTCCTGAATGCAGGTCCGGCGGCCCCGGATAGTCAGGTCGAGGCCGCACAACGGCAAACCGATTCGGTTAGGATGCGGCTTGTCTTCCACAGCACCGAATGAACCTCCTATTCTGGCACGAAAAGGGGGCCGAGCAGAAGAGATTTTTCAGGGAGGGATCACAAAGGGGAGAGAACCGTAACGCTGAAGGCGATTCGCAGTGCCAGTTTGTGAAATATCTTGGAGGAACGCCGAAATACAGGCAAGAGCGAACTGAATTGCAAAAGGAGCCGTCACTGATGGCGGCCCCTTACGCTTGAGCTAGATCATATGAATTTCTTGACCAGGTCGTCCCAACCGATGTCTTTGAATGCCCCGTAAACGTCCTTGATGGGCTCACCACCCAAAGCAGCCGCGGCAGCAGGATCGTCGGTGATCATCGAAAGCAGGCGTTCCGCCTCGGCTTCGATAAATTTTGCACTCTCGACCCCGAAGCAGAGTCCCTCCAGATCGTGCTTCAGTTCCATTGGATCGATCAGCATCACCCATCCGCCGCCGTAGGGATCCGCGTTGGTGGTATCCGGGTAGTCCAGCAGCTTGTTGTTCACAGCCGTGACCACTCCGGTGAGGGGGGCCCGGACGCCTGCTTCGTGACCCTCACGGGCGACCATGAAAGATTCGTCCTCCACTTTGAGCCGTGTCCCCAGGGATGGAAGCCTGAAAGTGTCCAGCCTGCCCACAAGCCGGTTGCCGAAGTCGTCCAATCCTACCCGAACCCTTCCGCCGTATTCCACCCTGGCCCATCCGTGACCCTTGTGGATATAGTAGTCCCTGGGCACCAGGTACCCGTGAGCGTTCATGTACTGGGGGGGACCGAAGACAGTGTGATCCGTCTGGATCATGTCGTCCAGCATCTGATCGTATGGGCATCGTCCGCAGTCGTAGTTGTTGGCACATCTCTTGGAAAGCGGAGCGCCACCGGTTGCGGCATGCCTGCAACGAAGATCGTTGCTCCCCAGCATCTTGTTCATTTTCGTGGTCCACTTCGCGTCGTGGGACTCCTTTGCCATTTTGCGGGTCATGGCCTTATCGAAGCTGCATGTGGTGCAATCAAAGGCGTTGTCGCAGTACTTTACTCCTACGATTCGCGCTCGCATCCACACGCATTCTTTGTCGGACAGGTTGAACACGGTAACGGTGGTCTTTTTGTTCTCTCTGGTGGCCATGGGAAACTCCTTTCGTTATATAGTTTTCTTTCGGAGATCCGAAACTCCATAAAGGGAGCGGCCGGATCCGAGTCACCTGTTCCGGCCGCCCTATGTTCGGACCCACTCAAATTATTTTCAGGACTGAGGAGTCTTCTTTTTTCGTAAAAGCCCTACGCTCGGGCAGGAACGGCGTTGCCGTTGTAGATGTGAACCGTGTCCTCGAGCATCTGATCGTAGGGGCAAGTCTCGCACTGATAGCAGTACGGGCACAGTTTGTTAGCCGGGGCGGTCCCTGTGAGAGCATGATTGCATCGGAGTTGCTTCGCACTCACTTCCAGTAACCTGCTGATTTGCTTGCTTGCCATGACGGGCCTCCTTGGAGAGTATTTCTTCAGATCGGGTGCGCTTGAATCTGCGATCTGTTGATCACCTTTTTCTTTCTTGCCCTCCTGATAAGCATATCGCGTGCCAACATAATAACGGCTGTTATCACGGACAGTTCAGCTGATAATGCCAAAACTGACCCTGGTGGCGACCGATGTGAAAAACGACAACGCAAGAGATGTAAAACGCATCTATGGATATAATAACCTGTAATAACAGAAGTAAAAGTGGTGATGGAAAAAACCACACTGGTGTGGCGAATCACCACAGCCTTCAGTTGGTGGGGGAGGCTAGTGAGATCAACTTGTGAGGATGCGCGCAAACCGACGCGTACTGCCTAGGAAGGGGCGGATTTGATTGCGCGGCCGGCGAGATGATGTCAGGTATTCGAAGACGTCGGTCGCGGGATCTAATACCGGTTCGCATTCAAACGAGGAAGAATGTGGAGTGACCTTCCTTACACGAAGAAGGTTCCCCCCATTCTTGCGGATTTTAAGCCAGATTTGTATAAGGGGTTGTGTCGCGGTCCTCCATGTGGTAAATGTTAAAGGTTAGCACATCCCGATTCTGCCGGCCTCCAGTCGGCTCGAAAATTCCTTATATGAGAGGTGAAACCCATGACCATTCAGTACTTTAAGACCATACGGGATCTGAATCGCTTCCTCAAGACCACCCCCGTAGACCTCCCCGCCGCCCGCCTCAATGAGATCCGAACAAGAGCCAAAAAAAGAAAGCCCACCAGTTTCATGGTCTGGATCAACCCATCCGGTCACGTAATCGATCTTTCCATGAGGGTTTAGTAGCTGTCCGGGCATAGATTCCGGTTCGTAATTCTAAGGGGGGCGGCGAAGTAATCCACTGCCGAACCGAGAAGGGCCCTCCAAGAAAACCTGAAGAGACAAAATACTGTTGTTGCAACGAAATCCAGGCGATTCTTTGGACGAGTTTGCCGGGGAACCAGACTGCCTTGCTGAAGCGTCCCCGAAAAACTCATCCAAGGGAATCGCCTTTTCGCGTTGATTTGCGTCAAGATGGAAGACCTTGACGGCAGGCGGCAATCCGCTGCCGTTGCAGGAAGGTTCTCCCCGACTCTCTCTAATTTGAATGGGAAATGGTACGAATCAGCCCCACAGTTTGATCGCTTCAGTTGGGCATTTCTTGTGGCAGTCGAGGCAGGAGATGCACTCCTCAGCGCGGTCGTCGTACACCCCGAACCGGGCGGACTTGGTTTCCATGGGGCAAACCTTGTTGCATACACTGCAATCAACGCAATTGGAATCTCGTGCCGGAAACACTGCGGCAAACCTGTTGAATAGAGACAGACATGCGCCCAGGGGGCAAATCACTTTGCAGAAAAAACGTCTGTGTCCCATCACAAGAATGACGATAGCGAAAAGTATGGCCAAACGTATGGAAAGGGTCGCTATGTCGGCAGTTCCATTCATTATTGCCCAAGGTATAGCCGATTCCACAGTGGCAACCGGACACAGCCGGCAAAAATACAAAGGAAACGAGGGACTCAAAAACATCGGAACCGCTATAACAAGCCCTGCAAAGACTCCGTATTTGATAAACCTGGTCCACGCTGGGATTGCGAACTTAATGTAAGGTACCTTGTACAGGAGATCCTGGAGCAAACCAAAAGGACAGACCCAACCACACAGGATCCGTCCGGCCACGAGGCCGGCCAATGCTATGATCCCTATCACCGTAAGGGGAAAGACTCCTATTGCGGCAAATTGGCCCATCACCCCTATGGGACACGCGAATATGGAAATAGGGCAAGAGTGGCAATTCAGCACCGGAAAACAAATGAAATGCCACTGGAACAATCCCAAATTGAGAATGGCTGCGAAAGCCAACTGGACTTTTAACCTTATTCTTTCCACGTCTAATCCTTGGATAATGCGCCACTTTCAGCAGATTGGCCGAATTCTACCGGAACCTGCTCTCCCAGGTTGAAGAACCTCCGACTAGGCCGATGCTCAAGAGCCTGTGTTGCCTAAGCCTATAGGGGGCGGGCTGGTGGCCTCCAAAAAGCGGAGCCTCTCAAGCTTCTGTCTTTAAATTATGTTGGCAATCCCTTGACGGACCACAGACTGTGATCCG
>JACRDE010000255.1 GCA_016212935.1 Desulfomonile tiedjei
CAGGCGAGGAATGGAGCTTCTTGAGATGGATATCGCTCTTGGAGAGGAACATGATGTTCCGGAACTATTGTCAGCTCTCGTTAGAACAGCCGTAGATTTAGTCAGGGACCAGCAAAGGCGGAGGATTCTGAGAAATGTCGTACCCGATATCACCGGAGAGGTATACTGGGACTCAGGTATACGGCTCGTTAAGGAACCAAGGAAGTTAGACGGATATTCCGCTCCCGAATCACCGGAGACCTGGCACAAACTGGACGACTTCTTTGTGTTTCCACTCAAGGTCTTTTCATCCGGCAAGGAAGCATTTAGCCATGATCTGACGACAAGTGGCGAATGGGGTGATTTCCTGCAATGGCTGGAGAGCCAGTCAGATGTCGGGACGAATTACCGTAAGTACCAGCACGAGTTGCGCTCGTTTGCTGGTTGGCCTCTGAAAGCAAGGGGCAAGACAGTTGGCGTTCTCTGTTTGTACTCTAAGTCCCAAGCCGTCTTCGACGGCCTAACCAGAGATATCGTCCGCGCTCGGATAAGCCGCACGAATCTGCTCTTGGAACGTCACGAGCGGACTCACCAAATAAGACGGCTGGCCGAAATGTATTCGGCCATGGCTAGCACCAAGTCATTGGCCGACCAAAATGATATGGACAAAACCATTTTCACGTTGCTGACAGGTCTGACTCACGGGAACGGTTTCGGTTTCAACCGTGCCATATTCCTCGAGCGCGAGGCTGACTATTTGCTAGAAAAATGTTCTGTCGGCCCAAAGAACAAATCTGAAGGGGAGAAACTCTACCGGGAATTGCTGGGAGGCCACAACGTTCCCTTGATTGAGTGCCTCAACAAAGAACCACATCTCAATCTGTTGCCCTATGGCCTTCCTAGAATACCTTTGCACCAATCACCATGCGAGGTACAAGGCTTCAGAATCGACGGACCAAACTCTCTCTTTCGGAACATCTGCGAGATCCTCACATGCGAAGAAGTTTTTGTCCTCCCCATCAACGATGGAAACTCGCTGTCAGCCTTGGTCCTCTTGGACAATTTTCTTACAGGCAGGACACCTTCGCCAGAGAAGATGGCGGTCCTGAAAGCTGTCGCGGCTGACTACTCAACACTGTTTGGAAACCATAGTATTATCCGGAAACTTGAGGAACAAGCTAAGAAAGATGACCTTCTTCATGTCCTTTCGCATAGATTGAAGACGGACATTCTTGGACCCTACGAGGTCATAACCCGGGCTCTTGAGGGCGATGACACTCTCCTCAAGAAAAACTTATACTCCATAGCAACGAAACTGAAGAATGTGAACATGGTAGTCAGTGATCTGTTGCGGTTTTCTCTTATCCAAAGCGGTAATCTGAGGGCCCATGCCAAGCTGGTCTCGTGCGATGTTGAAGACGTCGTGCGAAAATCAATGGAGGACAGCTTCCCCCCTTGTTCCAATCAGGTTGAACTGAGAGTCATCTCCAAGGTGCCCATTATCTGTGACGAGAACCTTCTAAGCCATGTGCTCACCAATATTTTTGACAACGCCGCCAACTATTCTCTCGACGGTACTGGAATTGAAGTTTTCATCAGGAGAATTGAGACCGGCCAAGTTTTAATTCAAGTTGTTAATGCACCGAGAGAACCAGTCGAGAAGGAGGACCTTTCCTCCTGGTTTGATCTCTTCACGAGGGGACAGAATGGCAAGTATGCCAAGGGCACCGGTCTTGGGCTGTACATCGCGGACCACATAATGAGGCTCCACAACGGTACGATTGGGGCTTCTTGTCTATCCGACGGTAGGGTTGAACTGAAACTCGGCATCCCGGTTTGCGATTTTTAAGACAGAGATTATGGCCATGGTGAGAGTGTTTGTTCTAGAGGACGACCCTTTGTGGGGAGAGGTGGTGGCGAGTGATTTGGAGCGCAGTGGCCTCGAAGTCACGGTTTGGCAATGTCTGAAGGGGGCTGTAGACCAGATAAGGACTGGTAATTACGATCTATTGGTGTTGGACATTATAGTACCCTTCGACAAATGTTCAGAAGGACACGAAGTTCGAGACGGGGGTATTCAGGTGCTCGAGTCCTTGGCCGCCTATGACGGCAAGCTCCCACCAACGCTGTTCGTAACTATATGGCAACTCGAGGACTTCAATGCAAGAATCGTAGCACTGAGGAGCTCAGGGTCTGATAGCATCCGAATAGGATTCCTGAGTAAGCCGTATGCTCAAACGGAACTGATCAACGCGGTGGGCCAGCTGCTGCAACACCCTAAGATCCAAACATGAGTGATGAAGATGTGGGGGATGTGCCCTATGAAGATCTTCTTTCTGGAAGATGACTCGGATCTTCGTGACGTAATCAAAAGTCGCCTCGAGAATGCCGGACATACTGTCATCGAATGGGGCTACATGAGAGGAGCTGTCGAGGAGATAAGTAACGGCGACTTTGACCTCCTTATAGTGGATATGGAGCTGCCTGAATATCTTGAAACACCCGGAGAATTACTCCGAGACGCAGGCGTGAGGGTACTGGAAGATCTGGCCAGGAGCAACGATATTATACCCCCGACTATCTTCCTTACCGCTTACGAGTATCTGGATTCAGAAAACAGGATTGATGCCCTACATCTAATGAACTTTGGTCGAGACGTCTTAACTTACGTCCGAAAGGATATCAACCAGTTGCGTGAACTACTGAAAACAGTGGATCGAGTCAGAGTCAAAGTAGAAAAGTTGAAGGAATCAGGAGGGGTGATCGGTTCCGTCTCACCGCATTTCTCTGGTCAGGTGCAAATATCTGCTGAGTTTCAAGAGCAGGGGGTCGCAATCACGTATAGCGAGTCCCGGTCTAAGACGGCGTTTGCCTCCGTGTCAAGAGACCACCTGTCGGCTTTGGTTAGACGGATTCAGGAGGTATTGTCAGAAGTCACTGGGTTGGAATGGGAAAAGCCGGACACTGGGAGCTATTGTTCAGACATCAACATTCCTCCTCACGTTAGCAAGTGTGCGCTCGCCAAACTTGCTGAGGCGGGATATCTCTTGTATCAAGCAATCTTCTTAGCAAACCCGAAGTCCGAAATCGCAAATATAGGTAATCGGTTGCGCAAGGCTGCCCGACGAAAGTGGC
>JACRDE010000246.1 GCA_016212935.1 Desulfomonile tiedjei
GAAATCTCCCTTTTCGTCGAAAAAGAAACAACGGTCGCAATCGCCGTCCCATGCTATTCCAAGATCGGCCTTGTGGGCGATCACTTGATCCGAGGTGACTCCTCTGGTTTCAGGCAAGATCGGATTGGGAATTCCGTTGGGGAATGTGCCGTCAGGCTCCGGGAACAGTTCAATGAATTCGATGTTCGGGAGTCTTTTTTTCAGCTCGTCCAGAACAGGGCTTGCACATCCGTTGCCGCAGTTCATGACTATTTTCATTTTCTTGATTTTTTCCGGATGAACGTAGCTCATCAGGTGATCGATGTACGCGGCTCTGGTGCTGACGGTTCGGACAGAACCTCCACGCGACGCGGTCTTGAAATCCTCGGCTATTATAATTCTTTCGATGTCTTTGAGACCGCTGTCGCCGCTTATGGGTTTGGCCTGTTCGCGGACCAGCTTCATTCCGTTGTAATCCATAGGATTGTGACTGGCCGTTACCATGATTCCACCGTCCAGATTCAGGTGAGCAGTTGCGAAGTACACTTCTTCCGTGGGACACAGACCGATGTCTATCACGTCGCAGCCCTGATCGTTGAGCCCGCGGGTCAGTGCCTGAGACATCGCATGACTGGAGAGCCTCACATCGCGACCGACGCACACCTTTGAGGGAGACAAGAGAGAAGCGTAAGCCCTCCCGATTTTGTACGCCAGGTCCTCGTTCAATTCGTCCGGAATCCGTCCCCTGATATCGTATGCCTTGAAACTGTTCAGTTTTTTTTCAGAGTTCGCCATGATCGATTCCTTTCCACATTGCCGGCAACAGGAGAATACACCACCGACCCCAATTTACTAGAAAACATGCTTCCGCATATACAGAAATCAATCTCGCCCAGTAATCGTTCAATCACAAGTGGGATGGGCATTCTCGAGTGGATTTGGAGTAAGTCGTGGGGCAGGCTTTCCAGCCCCTGCTTGTCCCCAAGATGTCAATGATGGCAGGCTGGAAAGCCTGCTCGACAAGAATAATCCTATCCTCGAGTAACTGAAAGGAGACCTTGCCCACCGGACAGTCTACAGCAAATCCTCGTACCCGCGTTCAGCAAGCAATTCCTGGAGTTTCTTGATGTTTTGGGCGCTGTCTTTGGAACATACAAGCAATGCGTCAGGCGTGTCCACGACAATTAAGTCATGCACTCCCATGAGAATGGCAAGCTTGTGAGGGGACGATACCACGCAGCAATTGCTTTCCAGGCACAGAGCTGATCCGTCTAGGGCGTTTCCACTGTCATCGCCGGGCCACACCCCGTGAAGTGAAGCCCAGCTTCCCACGTCATTCCATTGAACGTCCATCGGAATCGTCACAACCTGATCCGCTTTCTCCATGATCGCATAGTCTATGGAGATGTTCTCCAGGCTGCCGTACACTCTTTTCAGTGCGGCGGGCTCCTCAGGAGTGTTCAGCTGGGGGAGTATAGATTCCAACACGCTGCTGACTGCGGGCAAATGGGCCTCAAATGCTCTTATTATGGCTGAGACTTTCCAGATGAACATCCCGCTGTTCCACATGTAATTACCCTGACTGATGTAATTGGCTGCAGTCACAGGGTCCGGTTTTTCCGCGAAACTCTTCACCTGGAAGATATCCGTTCCATTGACAGCCAAAGCCTTCTGGCCCATTTCAATATATCCGTATCCAGTTTCAGGTCGGTCCGGAACAATTCCCAGAGTTATGAGAAAATCCCCCATGACGGCTGCATCACAGGCGGTTCTCAGGATTCTGCGGAAGTCACTCTCATTTCCTATGAGATGATCGGCCGGCAACACTGCCATAACAGCGTCGCTGCTTTCCTTGGCCAGCTTGTACGCTGCGAGTGCAATGCAAGGAGCTGTATTGCGACCTTGAGGCTCGGCCACGATGCTTTCGGGCTTAAGCTCAGGTATTTGGGCACGAATTTGATCCACACAGGAATCCCCAGCAACTATCATGATCCTTTCAGCTGGGGTTACCGGTAGAATCCGGTCCACAGTGGCTCTGATCATGGTCTTGTTTCCGACTATGGAGAGGAGCTGTTTGGGCAAGGCTCTTCTGCTCTGGGGCCAGAATCGAGTTCCACTCCCGCCGGCCATGATCACACAATGAAACATCGCCAAATCCTTTCAGTCGAATCCTTGAAATCAGGGGTACTTCCCTTCGTAAAGAACCGCTCCCCTGGGTATTTGCCAGGCTGCTCCGTCAGGAACGTTTATCTCGACACTCCCGTGGATGCTCACGTTCCTCTCAAAAAAGGCCGATCCGTAAACCTCTAACGAATTGGCCAACACCAGAGACACGGAGCTGGAATCCTCAAAGCGCCGAGGCAACTGGTCCGGGGATTCAACAAAATTGGAGGAAAAAAACACCTTGGGTCTGAGAGGCAATGAATCCGGACGCCTGGGGTTCTTTCGCAGTCTTGCCATTGAGTCCAGAATGCACGCATCGGACTGTAGGGTAAAGAGATCGCTGGTTTTTTTGGTAGGGAAAAAACGGTCCCGCCCCACGCGAAGCCCGCGGGCCCGCGAGAACGTCCCGATCGCCGCTCCCATTGCGGTTTCGAGCTGAATCACCTTATGACCCAAAATGTTCTTCCTGTTCCTGATGATCGGCAAACTCAGGGAATTGCTTTCAAGAGCGGCTTCAAGGGCCGGCAAATTAACCCACACGTTGTTCGTGTTGAAGACACGGAAGCGCTCAATATCCATGAAGGTATCCTTGTCACCGGGACTCACCTGGCCTAATTCCAGCAGATCCAGGTGGCCGTTCCTGACTACGAGCGTGCCTCCTTTTCGGTCGGCTTCCGTCCGGTCCGTCACCTCGAGTAGAAACTCGATTCCTTCGCTCTCCAAGAGACCTAGAATCCAGGGTTCCACACAAGCGGCCAGGTTGTCCAGATTGGATACAAATGCCCATCGAAAGCCCTGCCTTATCAGATCGTTGAGCAGGCCGGTGGTCTTGAGACTCAGATATATGTCTCCGTGGCCGGGAGGCGCCCAATCGTCATCAGTCCCTGTTTCCAACGGAGCGAGCGAGTCGTCCAATAACCTTGGAACTTGATTCTGAATGAAAGTCAGAGGCGGATGAGGATGACTTCCCACAATTTTCATGGTCGGATGGTGAGTGAAAAAGCTGTTCATCAGTATCAGAGGGACGCTTGCTCCCCATCTTGCTCGAATAGCGTCCATTTGAGCCAATATTATTTCAAGGAAAGAAAGTCCTTTCTTGGCTGTCAGGATCCCTTTGGGCACGCGTCCGCCCATTGTGGTGGCTCGACCGCCGTTGAGTTTTATCACCGCTACCTTGCCCAGCAATTCCTTGCCGGCATCTTCCAATTCTGACACGTCTTCTCTGGAAAGGGGATCGATGACGGATTCCGTGTCTGGCGCGGAGACTTCGTCTAATGCCACGTAGTCGGATTTCTCTTCCAGCACCTGTTCCACCATTTCCAAGAAATGGTTCACAATCCAGGGGTTAAGTTCTCTGGACTTCATTTTTTCTATTATCAGGCCTGATGGAAGTCGAGATTTCATGCCTCACTCCGTATCAATGCAACGCCGAAAAGACTGGTCCATGCGAGAATGACCGAAATGGTACTTGAAGAGTCAGTTTGTACCCAAGCGAAAACAGGGTGTGATACCCGTGCGCCTTCTCGTAAGGAGTACCAGGGGAGCGCAAAGGTTGCCGTTTCCTGCAAGCCTGCACCTCCACGAACCGCGCAGTCTGGCTTTGCTTCAGAGACTCGCCCGAAAGTAGGGTCAGCGATATTGCTTCTGTGCCTGCCCTCCGGAATGAGCCATGAGTGAGGAATTCAACGAAAACAGAATATCCGTTCCCTCCAGCCATATTTCTACCTGGTCCGATTTGCAATATTCTAGTCGAGTTTACCGTTTTGCACCAGTTTCTTGGCGCGCTCTATCAGTTCAACGAGGGTCACCATTTTCGAGGCAGGGGGCTGGAGGAAAGCTTCTTCGAATTGTTCGGGAGTAAGAGCGAGACGAAAGAGGCCCTCTACGTCGAAGCGCTCATGCCAGCAAGCGATGGCCTTCTGGCAAGGGAGATCCTGCCGCTCGACGCGACAATATCCGAAACTGACCTGATGGCCTAATTTCGGGCAGCGAATTTGCTCGTCTTCGTAAGGGGTCTCGGCCTTTGAATCAGTCATTCTTCGACCTGGTGCACGAGGGGAGATACCTCGACCGGTATCTCCCCTTGCGGAATCGCTATAGTTTGGGTTTGGGAAATCCTTCCAGTGCTTTGAGCGCGTCTTCGATCACCCCACCGGGCAATTCGTAATCAGACAGTTTGCCCTGGAAATATGCATCGTACGCTGCGAGGTCCACCAGGCCGTGCCCGCTCCAGTTGACCAGTATTGTCTTTTCCTTGCCTTCCTCTTTAGCCTTCTTGGCTTCCTGGATAACAGCTGCCAAAGCGTGGCAGGTTTCCGGAGCGCTTATGAAGCCCTCGGTCCTCGCCCAGGTCACCCCTGCGGCAAAGGTTTCCAGTTGCATGACCGCCCTGGGCTCAATCAACCCATCCATTATCAATTGGCTCACCAGAGGAGCCATGCCGTGATAACGAAGCCCGCCTGCGTGTATGGGCTCAGGAATAAAAGTATGTCCCAGTGTGTGCATGGGAAGTAAGGGCGTCATCTGGACAGTGTCACCGAAGTCATAGGTGAACAGGCCTTTGGTCATGGTCGGGCAGGATGCAGGTTCAACAGCGATGATCTGGATCTGCTTTCCTGCGATCTTGTCCCTGACGTACGGGAACGCGCAGCCAGCGAAGTTGCTTCCGCCGCCAGCGCAGCCGATTACTATATCGGGGTAATCCCCGACCTTGGCGAATTGTTTCTCGGCTTCCAGTCCAATGATAGTTTGGTGGAGCATCACATGGTTCAAAACGCTACCCAGCGAATACCGGGTGGCCGGTCTTCCCATGGCCTCGCTTGTCACGGCGTCTTCGACCGCTTCACTGATAGCGATTCCGAGGCTTCCTGGGCAGTTGGGGTCCATAGCCAGGATTTTCCGTCCTGCCTCAGTCTCGGTACTCGGACTGGGGATGCATGTTGCACCCCAGGTATTCATCATTAGTCTACGATAAGGTTTTTGTTCGTAGCTGACCCTGACCATGTAAACCTTGGCCTCAAGCCCGAACTGATTGCACGCAAAGCTGAGCGCGCTTCCCCACTGTCCTGCGCCGGTTTCTGTGGCGATTCTCTTAATCCCGAATATTTTGTTGTAGTAGACTTGGGGGATTGCGGTATTCGGCTTGTGGCTACCTGCGGGGCTCTGCCCCTCGTTCTTGTAATAAATCTTGACCGGACAATTCAGGAACTTCTCGAGTTTTTCCGCACGATACAAGGGAGAAGGACGCCATATAAAGAGCTTGTCCCGGACCTCTTCGGGGATATCGATCCATCTTTCCTGGCTGACTTCCTGCTCAATGAGATTCATCGGAAAAACAGGCGCCAGGTCCTGCGGGCCTATAGGCTGGTGAGTGCCCGGATGCAAGGGCGGCTGCATCGGATTGGGCATGTCTGCAGCGATGTTGTACCACTGTCGCGGCATCTCATCTTCATTTAGGAAAATCTTGATCGGCATAGGCATCTCCCTCCTGGTTTTTGGTAATGCTGTAACCCTTTCCCCTTATTGCCAAGCAGGCAAAAGGGCCTGGTCAAAAGCCCGCCACATAGAAACCGAGCCCGAGTCGAACCTCGGGAATACAAGCCCATAAAAGGATAGTCTGATTGGAGCGGCCGCTCGAATCAATTTCAGGCCGCTGTCTGGTTACGACATGATTGGAGCTGCATCCGTGCGCCATGTGTAAGAAGATATTACGTCTAATTCGAGCCGCCCGCAAGGATTTTCAGCCGCTACCGGTCCGGCAGGCATGTGTTGAAACTCCGAGCGAGGGCCAAAATGTCGGAAAGATCCTTAGGAACGGCTTGCTATTTGATAGGAGTCCCAGGTCTAACCATATCCCCCAGCTCGCACAGGACTACTTTTCCATCATGCCCGACTGCAGCAAGCACCATCCCTTCGCTGGTTCCGAAGCGCATTTTGCGGGGCTTCAGATTTGCCACTACAACAACAGTGCGGCCGACAATGTCCGATGGCTCGTAAGATGATTTTATCCCCGCGAACACCACCCTGGTATGCTTGCCAAGGTCCACCATGAGCTTCAGCAGCTTGTCCGATCCTTCCACAGATTCAGCGGAAAGGATTCTTCCGGCACGCAGATCAATCCCGGTAAAGTCGTCTATGGTGATTTCTTCTTTGAAATCCGGAACATTCGCAGCCACTGGTTCCTGTACCGTCAGACTTTCTCGGCTGGCGTCTATGACGCTTTCTATGACTCCCGGTTCCAGTCGGTCCAAAAGTTTTGTGAATGGACGAACTTCATGGTTTTCCAGGTCGAATCTGGCGTCTTTCCATTTCAAATCGTCCAATCCGAGGATCTGTTCAATCCTAGCACAGTAAGAGGGCAATACCGGCTTGAGTAAAACTGCAACTATCTTTATGCAATTAGCCGCAAAGGTGAGGTCATTACGGGCGCGTTCGGGTTGAGTCTTAATCGTTGCCCAAGGTTCATTGTGCTGAACGTAATTGTTTGCAATATCCGATATCGCCAGAATATTTCTGGTGGCCGCGGCGAATCGCAGATTCCGATATTCGTTTTCAGTTTGTTGAATCAACGATTCAATTTGACCGACCAGATCTTGCACGGAATCCGGAATGCTTCCAAGCTTCGAATCCAGCCTCTTGTTGAGAAAACCGATGGTCCTGCTGACCAGGTTGGTTATGTTGTTCACCAATTCCGCGTTGGTTCTGTTAACGAATTCCTCAATGTTGAGATCCAGGTCATCAATAGAATTGCCTAATTTAGTGGCATAGTAATATCGTAAATACCAAGGGTTCAAATGATCTGCGAATAATCGCGCGGTGATGAAAGTTCCGCGGCTCTTTGACATCTTGCGTGAATCCACAGTCAGAAAACCATGGACATGAACTGCCGTGGGTATCCGATAATCAGCGGCCTGGAGCATGGCAGGCCAAAACAGCGTGTGGAAATACGCGATGTCCTTCCCAATGAAATGATGAATCTCTGCGTCAGAGGCATGGTCCAACCAGTATTCCTCCACACTTCGATCCGGGTGCGTTGCACTGTAATGTTCTGTTGCTGCAATGTACCCTATGGGAGCATCAAGCCAAACGTAGAAAAACTTGTCTTCCTCGCCGGGTATTCTGAACCCGAAGTATGGCCCGTCCCGTGAGATGTCCCAGTCCTGAAGTCCCTGATCTATCCACGTGCGCACGAATGCCCGCACCTCGGGTTGCAGACGATCTTCTTTCGAGCCAACGAAAAGGGGCACATTGTAACGCGGGAAATCGAACAGTTCTATTGCGAATCCTGCGGTCGCTTCTTGCCGGATAGATACATCAAGGGGACTTGCCCC
>JACRDE010000252.1 GCA_016212935.1 Desulfomonile tiedjei
CCCTCAACGCCAATGCGGAGGCATCATGGGGAACCCAGGGCTGATTCTCAAAGAACTCTCGAAGTACGAGATAGGAACCTATGCAGAGATACTTTACCGTAACGCTCTCTTCTATCCGGATCGTGAGGCTTTCTCCTGCGACGGGAAGAGTTTGACGTTCCGTTCGTTCAACTCGAGAGTAAACCGAATTATTCGAGCGCTCCAGGATCTCGGGCTGCGCAAAGGTGATGTAATTGGAGTCCTTTCATGGAACTCCATGGAGTACGCAGAGATTTTTGGTGCTGCGATGAAAGGCGGCTTCGTAATCTCCCCATTTAATGCCCGCCTGCAGCTGGAAGAACTGCGATCACTGGTTCAATATTCGGAAGCAAAAGCCATTTTTGTCGGCCCTGAATTCACAAGAATGGCGAAAATTATGCTGGAAGCTATCCCGGGTGACCGGTACTGGATTTCATTCACAGAAGCCGAAGACCGACTCTTGTCCTATTCAAGACTTCTAGAGAACGCTCCTGATGAGGAGCCTTCCGTACGAGTGGAACGGAACGATCCGTTGTTCATCTTTTTCACCAGCGGCACTACTGGAACTCCTAAAGGGGCGGTCTACACGCACGCCAGGGCGATCGAGGACACAAAAACGTATGTGATGATGAACTGCATCCAGCCGTCGAGTCGCTTTCTTATGATAATGCCGTTCTTCCACATCGGTGGGGCAAAAGTCTTTTGGAGTTACTTTTATGTTGGGGCGAGCCATGTGATCATGAAATCCTTCGATGCTGCTGCCACGTTAAAGGCCATCGACGAAGAAGTCATTACGGACATCCACATCGTTCCGACTCACCTAACAGCATTCTTTTCTGTTTCGGATTTCGAAAAATATAACGTCCAGAGTCTCAAACGGGTTTTCTATGCAGCATCACCTATGCCTGTGGAGTTGCTCAAGAAAGGACTGCAGGTACTGGGCCCTGTCTTCGCACAGGGGTACGGGAGCACTGAGACGGGGCCAAATGTGTGCTGCTTAAGGCTGGACGAACACCAAGCGATCGACGGCACATCTGCCAAATACAATGTGCTCTTTTCTTGCGGGCGTCCGAATCTCGGCGTTCAAGTGCGGGTAGTCGATCAGGCCGACGAGGATTTGGGTCCAGGAAGGATCGGGGAAATCGTCGTCCGCGGGAACACGATGATCGAGTATTGGCACGAGCCTGAAGAGACAGAAGACACGGTAAAAGCCGATTGGACCCACACAGGTGATATGGGCTACTACGACGAGCTCGGGTTCATCTACATCGCGGACCGAAAGAAGGACATGATCATCTCGGGAGGGGAAAACGTATATCCCCGCGAGGTCGAAGAGGTTTTATACCAACATCCAGGGATAAAGGAGGCAGCTGTTATAGGTTTGTCGGACCCCTATTGGGTAGAGCGAGTTCATGCAGTTGTTGTTCCTAAGAATTCCGGGAGTCTCTCAGAACAAGAAGTGATCGCTTTCTGCAAAAGCAAAATCGCCGGGTACAAGATCCCGAAAACAGTCGAGTTCGTGAGCGAGCTGCCAAAGACTCCGGCAGGCAAGGTCCTGAAGCGTAAGCTTCGCGAGGAACGTAGCGACAGGGCGTCATGACATCGCATACTGAGCCGCAACGATTCACCTACTGGTTTACAAGGAAACGAGATAGCTTCGGATATGCTGAAATATGCGTGAGCAGTTAAGCCCATCGGGACAGACGGTCGTGAACCGAAAAATCTCACGACAATGGGGCATGGAGGCCTATGTCTCAATTGTTATGACTGTCGTTTTCCCGTTTGCCCTTTTGGCAAATCGAACTAAAGAGGGATTTCTCAAGCTACACAAATAAGCACCAGCCGTAGCCAAGTTGCAAGAAGGCAAGACGCATGTCGCAAGTTGCTGCGCAAGCGGCAAAGCGATGTTCCTATTTGTCGGGCACCCCAGAGACAACAAAAGAACGGAGGAGATGAAGTCATGAAACGTTTATTGAGCATGGTTTCTATCGCGTTGGTCTGTGTTGGCGTTATCTTGATGTTTCCCTCGGGCAGTTGCGCCAACGAAAAAGTCATAACCTTGAAAGCCACAAACTGGTTTCCAGTGGGGTGCAAGCAAGATCTAGGCTTGCATGCGTGGTGCAAGGATCTGGAAAAGCGATCCGGCGGCAAGATGAAGGTAAGCTATTACGGTGGTGGGACTCTTGTTCCTGCTGCACAATCGTACGATGCCGCAGTGAAGGGGATCGTGGATGTAAGCAACTGCGTCTTAGGCTATACGATGGGGCGATTCCCCTTTTCCCAGGTGCTGGATCTCCCACTAGGCTTTCCTGAGGGATCCGGTCCCACCAAGATAGCGAACGAGTTTTACCAGAAATTCAAACCCAAGGAATTTGACGATGTGAAGGTACTATGGTTCCACGAAGGCCCAGGCGGGTTCCTTCACACAAGAACCAAACCCGTCACCAAACTTGAAGACCTCCAGGGGATGAAGCTCCGGTGTTACGGCTCGAATGCCAAGTTTGTGGGCCAGCTCGGGGCCGCTGCTGTGGCCATGCCAATGCCCGAAGTCTATGATGCCCTATCAAAAGGAGTGGTGGATGGGCTGCTTTCCCAGTTTGAGCCTCTGCAGGGGTTCCGCACGGGAGAACACATAAAATATACGACTGAAAACCGAGATTCAGCGTGGTCTGCAGCCTTTGTCGTTGTGATGAACAAGAAGAAATTCGATTCGCTGCCCGAGGATATCCGGGCGATCATCGACGAGATGAGTCCCGAATATATCGAGAAATATGACAAGCAGTGGACTGAGATAGATGCCGAAGGTAAGGATTGGATGGCAAAAAGAGGCGCTCAATTCATTTCCCTTAGCCCCGAAGAAGAAGCTCGGTGGTATGAAAAAGGTTCCAAGCCCCTCATAGAAGCTTATATCAAGGATATGGAAGCAAGAGGGCTTCCCGGCGCAGAAGCAGTTAAGTTCCTCCAAGAAACCCTAAAAACGTACAAGAAGTAGCCTGGAACCGCCCGGGGATTAGCCTAATACTAACCCTCAATCAAAGAAGTAAAATCGGGGAAACCCTTCTTGTAAGAAGTGGTTCCCCGAACCCCATCCCAAGAATTTCTAGCATTTGTCTGCATCTTCATTTTCCGCCGGAAAATGAAGATGCAGAGCAGTGCCAAAAGTTTCTTGGAAGGGCTTGGGGAACCTTCTTTACTAAAGAAGGTTCCCCAAATTCTTACTGCTTTGAACGAGCATTGGTACAAGTGCAGGCCAATCCCTCGGCCAAAGCACATGTGGCGGCGGAGAAACAGAAAACGCAAGCACTTCATAGCGCTGCTAAGAGATTCGGCAATTGTCTGAACGCCATGGGGCGGTTCTTCTTACCCTTATGAGGCCGCTCACCGTAATTGATGTCATCTTGCGCTACCTCGGAAAGCCCATTACAGGCACAATTGAGTTGATGCCTTTTCCAGGAGCATTGGTCACCGCTTTTGCTCTCGCTCAGACTTCTTTGGATAAGGCTGGAGCAGAAGCCCTCAGAGACTCTGTGGTGGCCCCTGCGAAACGGTCTATGAGTGCTCTGCGCAAAATTCACTCCCGGGAAACCTGTAACGGATTGCCTGTACACTGCTTCCGGAGCCTCACTTACGCATGCCGATCTTGTCCGGAAACTGATCATTGTGCCGATCGTAAACGATATTGTGTTGACTATAATCCCAATATTGATCGCCCAGCCACCAAGCGCATTATCTGGTTGGTGCCGGTATATATTTGCGTCAATTTGGCATCCCGCATCATTCTTTCTACCGGGTAATCCTTCATGTACCCGTATCCTCCAAGGATCTGCACTGCATCTGTGGTCACTTTCATGGCAGTGTCCGAGGCAAAGAATTTAGCCAATGCCGCGTTGAGCTCTGCTTGCTGTCTATCACCCTCGTCGAAAAGATAAGCCGCTTTCTGCGTGAGCAGCCTTGCAGACTCCACCGCGGCAGCCATATCGGAAATCATAAATTGGATTGGTGCCAAAGCCCCAATGGGTTTTCCAAACTGGACTCGTTCTCGAGCATAGTGGACCGCCTCATTCAAAGCGCCGTGGGCAATTCCCACCGCTTGAGAGGCGCAAAAGAGCCGGCTCATGGCCAGTGTGTGCATGAGGTTGGAGAACCCCTGTCCTTCGGCACCGACCAGATTGTTCAAAGGCACCTCCATATCCTCAAAGAAAAGTTCGGAATTTATGGAACCGCGCATTCCCATTTTATTTTCGTTCTTTCCGTAAACGAGGCCCGGAAAATCCTTTTCTACGACCAATGCGCTTATTCCTTTCGCCTTTTTGTGGGGATCGGTATACGCGTAGAGCACGAAAAAGTCGGCTACGGAACCATTTGTGATGAAGCACTTCTGGCCGTTCACGATATAACGATCGCCCTTTCGAACCGCATTAGTCCTCATGGATAAAACATCCGAGCCTGCAGACGGCTCTGTCGCTGCAATGGCAGTCAAGGCAGGTGAGCCATCCCCGAGCCGAGTAAGGTACTTCTCTTTTAGCTCTTCGCTGCCTCCATGCATTATTGGAAGCGTCCCGTCGGCTTGAGCAATCAAGAGTAGCGCCGTGGAAGCGCATGACTTGGCAATTTCTTCAAGGATCATGGAAAACGTGAAGAATGATGTTCCTACTCCGCCGTACTCCACAGGCAAGAGTGGATTTAGAAGACCATTTTCTGCGAACAGCTTTCGAGCATGTTCCGGAAAAGCCCCTGTTTCATCCAATTCCGCTGCTCTCGGGGCTATTTCTTTTGCGGTAATACGACGAACCGTATCGATAATCATCTGCTGTTCTTCTGTACATTTAAACATGGGTCAGTTCTCCTTGAGCAAGCCTATATGAATTCGTCATATGCCCCAGCCACCTGAAACGGGCACGCAGGTACTAGTCAGGAATGAAGCATCGTCAGACGCGAGGAATGCGATCACTTTTGCTACTTCTTCAGGTTCAGCCATACGACCGAGCGGGGTCTCGGCTATTATGGATTCTTTGAACCGATCAGCCATGAACTTCTCGATCGTGGGAGTGCGAGTCAGGCCGGGTAATACGGCATTCACGGTCACCCCTTCTTTGCCGGCCTCCTTTGCCACCGATTTCGTTAGTCCCATCACACCGGCTTTCACTGTTGAGTATGCTAATTCCCCTTTGCCACCGATAAGTCCGTATATTGAGCTTACATTGATGATTCTTCCCCATCCTGCGGCTCTCATGCCAGGTAGAAGCAGTTTTATTAGCAGGAGTGGAGCTGTCAAATGAATACCTATTACAGCTTCAAAGTCCTTTATATCTATTTTGGCTGTTGTTCCTGGACGGTCAAACCCGGCATTATTGACCAAAATGTCTATGAGAGACTCTTGGGCTACGTCTTCCACTTCCATTCCAAGGCGGTCCAGATCTGTCAAATCGACAACGCGAGCAACTACCCGCGTGCCCATTCCACTCAAATTACCAGCCAGTTCTTCGAGAGTTGCCGGATTCTTATCCAACAGTACCAAATCAGCCCCACGTGAGGCGAAAACTTCGGCACAAGCTCTTCCGATACCTTGACCGGCGCCAGTAATAAGAACCCTATGACCCTTCAAATCCATTATTTTTTCTCCTCGTGGTATCAATGTTCAAAGTCGGCTCTACGGCGGAGTGATCCGCGACGATTATGGTTATATTTTCGCCTCCTGCCCGATCCAATATGGTTCGCGAAGCTCCCTTTTGAGAGTTTTGCCGGATGGGTTCCTTGGAAGCGCTGAAATGAACTGCACCGATTTCGGTACTTGGTACCCCGCGAGGTGGGCCTTACAGTACCGGATCACATCGGCTTCCGTCATCTCCTCGCCCTCTTTAAGCACGACAAACGCCATAACCGCCTCGCCCCATTTGGAATCTGGGACACCTATCACCGCTGCTTCGCGTATCATTCCGTGCGAGTGAAGAACTTCTTCTATATCCATGGGATATATGTTTACGCCGCCACTGCAGATCATGTCCTTTTTTCGGTCTACCAGGTATAGGTAGCCTTCTTCGTCCACACGACCTAGATCGCCGCTGTAAAACCACCCATCTACCATGGCGTCATTGTAAGTATCTTGATTTTTGTAATAAGCTCTAAGTAGAAGCGGGCCACGGGCGACAATTTCGCCCACCTCACCGTGAGGCACATCATGTCCTCTTTCATCGACAATTCTCATTTCCATGTAAAAAAAAGGCTGACCGACGCAGCGCACCTTCCGCAATGCATCCCGAGGCTTCATGTTAGTGATGAGGCCTGTCTCGGTCAATCCGTACATTTCATGGAGGTCGCATTGAAACATCTCGATGACTTGCTCTTTGGTCCGCGTGGATAGAGGTGCAGCCCCCGTCACAAGACTCCTGATTGTGGAAACATCATATATATCTTTATCGGGCAACTCCAAGATCACGTTGAATTGCGTGGGAACCATGAACGTGGTGGTCACCTTCTCCTGCTCAATAATCTTTAGGGTGTCTCGTGGGTGGAACTTGCGTGTTACCACGACTTTTCCGCCAGTGTAGATCTGAGTTTGCGAAAGGAAGCAGGCCACATTATGATAAAGAGGGGTGAGGACCAGATGAACATCTTAAAACCTCATGCCATACTCCAGCCCGCACCAGTTGTAGTAGGTCAGCCTGGTTTTATGCGTTAGGACTATCCCTTTGGGAAGTCCGGTAGTCCCGGAACTGTAGAGAATAACGATATCGTCGTCCTCTTCGACCTGTACGCCTGGCTCATCGGTAGTTGCGCCTGCTACAAGCTCTTCGTACGGACGATAACCAGTCGGAACTTCGGAACCGACGTAGATATAACAATCGCTCTGGATCTGGGGCAATTTGTCCCTGGCACATTCTATTTCACTCCGCGTTTGCTCCTCCAAAAACATTATCTTAGAGTCGGAATTATTTGCCAGGAACTCCAGGCCCTTGCCTTTCAACATAAAGTTGAGTGGGACCGCTACTGCCCCTATTTTAGCAAGCGCATAGTAGATCTCTATGTATTCTGAACAGTTCTGTAGCATAATGGCAGCCTTGTCCCCTTTATTCATTCCCAGTTGCAGGAGACTATGGGCCAAACCGTTCACTCGTCGGTTGAGTTGCGCATAGGTAAGGCGATTGCTCCCGAAAACCAGAGCTTCCTTGTCCGGGAAATTACGCTGTCCAAAGCGCAAAGAGTCACCTACGTTCACTATCGGGTCTCCTCAAAAAAAGTCAACTCTTGAGTTCCTTGAGTCTATCCCTCAGTTCTCGCTTCAGAATTTTTCCGGTTGGCCCTTGGGGAAGCGATTCCACGAATTCGACCATACGCGGAGCTTTGTACTTGGCAATACGCTCCCTGACGAAATCGATGATCTCGCGTTCGGCGGCTGTTTCTCCCTTTTTCAAAACAACGTATGCTTTTGCCAGTTCACCCTTCACTTCGTCAGGAACCCCGATTACCGCTGCGAGGGCCACTTTGGGATGCGAATATAAGACTTCTTCAACTTCAGCAGGATAGATGTTTGCTCCCCCGGTTATTATCAGATCCTGCTTTCTGTCCACCACGAACAGATACCCATCTTTGTCGACATATCCCAGATCGCCGGAATGGAACCAACCGCCACGGTAAACCTTCTCATTCACGTCCGGTCGATTCCAATACCTGTGTATGGAAAAAACGTCTCCGCTCTCCACTATTTCGCCAACTTCACCTGGTGGAAGCTCCTGGTCGTCATCGGTGACAATTTTCAGCTGCATGTTGGAAATGGGCGTGCCTACCGAGTTCTCTTTCCGAACTCCGACTACTGGATTAAGAGTTGTGAATCCACACCCTTCCGTCTGGCCGTACCCATCCAAATGAACCACTCCCAGAGTATCCTCAATGCGGCGGATCAGGCTCCCGGGACAATGTGCTCCGCCTGAGTTGGTTACCCGAAGTGATCCAATGTCATTCTTGCCAGGGTCATATTCTTGCAGCAGATAGGAAAACATCGTAGGTGTTCCGGCAAAATACGTGCATTTATGTTCGCTAATGTTATCAAGCACTTTACGTGCATCGAAACGATCGATCACGACCATTGCGGCGCCGGTAAAAAAAGTCGACATCATTACCACGTTGATCGCGAAATTATTGAAAAGGGGCAACGCACACAAAAGACGGTCCTCTCGACAAAACTTGTTGCGAGTGAAGCATCCGATAACATTAGACAGAATAGAACGATGTGTCTGGGTAGCGCCTTTCGGTCGGCCCGTGGTTCCTGAAGTGTATATGATACTAGCGATACTATCGAGTCCAAGATCAACCTGCGTATGAGCGGAGGATTCAGAAAATGCCCCAGCAAGGCTTTTCGTCCCCTCTGTATTGCCTGTGCCATTGAGTAAGACGTGCTGTAAGTCAGGCAGATCGACCTTGACTGAGGCTTCGTTAAGCCAAAGATCCTCATCAGCGATGATCATTTTGGCCGACGTGTCCGTCCCAATATGACTTATTTCATGCCGACGGTGCATAACATTGAGTGGAACCACTGTAGCTCCGGCCCTAATGAGGCCAAAATATGCAGTCACCAGCATGGTGGAGTTCTTCATGAAAAGCATTGCGCGGTCACCCGGTTGAATGCCCAGAGAGATTAATCCATTCGCCATCCTGTTGACGTTGCGATTCAAATTCCCGTATGTTTGATGCTCGTCACCAAAAATCAGAGCAATCCTATCAGGCTCATAGTTAGCCGTTTCTGCAAGCATTTGACTAATCGTCTGCATTATACCTTACGCCTCCCGTCGACTTTCTCCTCCAGGTTTAGCGATGTGTGATACCGATTCGCTTTCAAATATGTAAAATCGGGGAGGCACTTCTTGTAAGAAGTTCCTCCCCGAACCCCACCTCAAGTACTTTTAGCACTCGCCGGAACCCCCATTTCCTCAAAGGAAATTTGGGGTTCCGGCAAATGATAGAAGTTTCTGGAAGGGGGCTTGGGGGGAAACTCTTTACTAAAGAGGGTCCCCCCAATCTTACTTCTTTGAATGCGCATTCCTATGAAAACTACTTGACGGTGACCGGCAAGATGAAACTGTCTCAAAATTCACGCCCAATGATAAATCGTGCCACGATATTATCTTCCCGGCAATGAATTGCCGGGCTACTATGGAGCGTCCCTCCGGGACACCAGCCATACAAGCCCCGTAGGGGCGACACACAGTAGCCCGGTGCTTTAGCGCCGGGTACCCGTGGGCACGACTCAGGGCATCAAATCAGTTTTGAGACAGTTTCAGATGATGGAAGTTAGCATCATTTGAAGCCGTCATTGTATCCATTCACTTACGAGCGGGAAAGAGCATGAGAAAGAGACTCTCATTGCGAGGAGCAAAGCGACGAAGCAATCTCTGCCTTTGAGCCTTTAG
>JACRDE010000253.1 GCA_016212935.1 Desulfomonile tiedjei
ATATGAGCTGGGACGGGCAAAAATAGTCTTCGTAAGATTCATCCCTTTTGGAGGTTGCTTGGTTCTCCCCGGGGCGGTAATCATCAGCAAAATACGCTGCAAATAGCTCGTTTTGTCTTGGTAATCCAGGTGCTTCGATTCTACCGCTAAGTTCGGGTTTGGCCCTATTCTTGGTACCAGCGGACTCTTTCGTTGTGTCAAAACTCCGTCCAGACTCACGACCCGCCGGGATCTCGGTCGCGCCGGAGCCTTGGGAATCTTTTTTCCAGGGCTCAGAGATTCGAATGCGTGGCCATAGAAAGCACGCAATAATCGTGAAAACAAGAGCTATGGCAGGGAGTATTATCGACTTCCGCCGAAATGGCGACACGTTATCCTCTGCGGCCACTTTTACAAGCCAGCCGGGACTTTCCAATGTGGCCTCCACGCTTTGCAGCCCTGACCACGAGCTGCCGTATGTTCGCGTGGGATGCCCATAGACCACCTCCAGGTCGTGCTTTCCGCCGGAAATGGAAACAAGAGAGGCTCGGCCCTGAAATTCATTCAGAAGACCTTCTATAACTCTTCTCGTGAATCTGGTTCTGGTGTACCAGTATGTCCCATCCCCGTTTCTGTGCCTGCAAGTCAAGAAGAAGCAACCATTGACCGGATCATCTCGAAATATGCCGGTAACGAAAGCCCTCGGATCTTTTCGAAAAACGTTTTCCCCCGCGTCCTTGGATGAAAGGTCCGCCTGGGACAGGGGAAGCTCCCCTATCATAGCCACGACCTCTCCATTGTCATTCAGCATTTCGAGGCTCAGAAAGTCCGAGAGCTGGCCGTGAATGAAATTCGCGAAATTGTCCAGCCCGGTAGAGGCCAGAAGTTTTTCCAGCGATCGGTTGTACACCACTGACATTACGACCGCGGCCCTAATCTTAAGCGCAGCATCCAATTCTTTGGCCAGGGACTTCGCTTGCTCAGATATGGACAATCTCTGAGCCGGCTCGACCGACCCGAGATGAAGGGTCACTCCAGCGACGAGCCACGCCAGACATGCTGCAACTATCGCAGCAAGAATTGTTTTGCCCCAACTGATTCCGCTGCCTGTCTGTTCCTTCACTGAAGTTCTACTGCTCATGATGGTAACCGCTTTCATAGATCAACCGCATAGACCTTGACAATGCCCTCAATGGATGAGTAATTATGAGCTATCCTGTAAAGTTCCTCTATCCCGTGAGGCAAAGGAGGTTTCCCTTGAAAAGATTCATGGTTCCAAGGGTAAGTCACTGCAAAGAAGGATGCTCAATTCCGTCCCGGGCATGACGTTAAAAGGCTTGATCTAAACTTAACAAGGGCCGGCGGCTCCAGGGTTGCCGGCTCCTCTTTTTCCTGAAAGACACTCGGCTCAAGCATCGAGACGGGAGCGTTCCCATATTTCACATTACCTACATCCTGCCTCTTGGACATCTCGTGCAGGTCACAGAAAAAGTGCCAAGAGATTCTGACGACCGCGTGGGTGCTTTTATCAGAAAATATTCTTGAAATCAATTTAAATATTGAGATATTGTCGATATTTCGCTGTATTCAGGATCAATAAACTACACCAACAGCCGTAGACACCGACTAAATATGCTCACACATTGTCGCATGAGTCAAAAAACAGGCTTTAACCTGTTGCAAAACGTCCCCCTGAAGGCTATTAAACTCTAGGCGCATTCCTCGGTTTCAACGGTAATTTGAACAGGAAGCAATAAACCTAATCTGTGCCGGAGGATGAGGATTTGAACGAAATTCTTATCAGAAAAGTGAAACCGGCTCCTGTCCTAGTGGCCGGTGACGTGATGGTTGACGAATATGTTCTTGGAGACGTCGAACGCATTTCTCCGGAGTCTCCGGTTCCGGTCCTGGTTGCCCGGGATCGGCTGCGAAAGCTCGGAGGCGCGGGTAACGTAGTCCAGAACATTGTGACTATGGGCGGTCAAGTGGCCCTGTTCGCAACTGTGGGAAAAGACAACCCCGGCTCATGGTTTAAAGAGTATTGCGAGAATATTGGCGTGGAGAGCTTCTGGATCAAGGAGGACCCAGCCCGACCGACGACTATAAAAACTCGCGTGGTTGCCAGAAACCAGCAAATAGTCCGGATCGACCAGGAGCAGGTCGGGGCATTGCCTCCTGAAATAGAGGCGCTAATTGTTGAGGAGATCAAATCGGTAATGCCGCAAGTCAAGGCGGCAGTGGTCTCGGACTATGGAAAGGGTTTTCTCACGGCCAGGGTATTGGACACCATAATGTCCAGCGCCAGAGCGCACCACATTCCAGTTGTGGTGGACCCGAAAGGACTTGATTTCCGCCGGTACAGGGGAGCTACCTATGTCACTCCTAATCTAAAGGAGGCATCAATGGCCTCGGGAGTCGAAATCCACAATCACGAATCCCTCGTAAAGGCCGGCCGGGTACTCTTGGACCAGACTGAGGTGGAATCCGTAATAGTCACGAGGGGACGCGAAGGCAGTACCCTCGTGACGCGCAACAAGTCTCAGGATTTCCCGGCGAGACAGGTGGAAATCGTGGATGTGACCGGCGCAGGAGACACAGTGATAGCAGCGCTTGCCCTGGCAGTGGCCAATAATCTCCCTATAGAAAGCGCTGCAGAACTGGCCAATCTTGCTGCATCGCTCGTTGTGGCCCGTTTCGGTGCAGCTTCCGTCACCCTCGACGAGATGATCGATTCGTTGAACGAAGACCTTCGGGACAACAAATTCGTTTCGATAGAAGACATCGCCTCCGTGCTGCGCAACCATAGGATCGCAGGACACAGAATCGTGTTCACCAACGGATGCTTCGATCTGTTTCATTCTGGTCATCTTGACTTGCTGCGCCAAGCATCGGCTCAAGGTGAGGTAACCGTGGTGGGAGTGAATTCCGACCAATCGGTTCGGCGACTGAAGGGCGCGGGGCGTCCCATTATTCCGCTGGCGAACAGAGTGGCAGTGATTTCCGCATTGAGCTGCGTTGATTACGTGGTGGCTTTCACTGAGGATACCCCTTTGAATCTCATAAAGACAGTATCCCCGGACGTACTCGTGAAAGGCGAAGATTGGAAAGACAAGCAGGTGGTAGGCGCTGACATCGTTAAAGCGAGGGGCGGAAGAGTGGAATTCGCCAAGCTGGTGCCAGGGATCTCAACGACTCTGTTGATAAAGAAAATCCGAGACGCTTCGTGAAGATTTCAGCGCGGCGCGGCAGCCCGCATGGCATGAAAACCCTTCAGTTCAGGAAAAATCGCACCCCTGGTTCCCGGGCTCTCTGCCCGGAAAAGCTACTCATGTCAACATCATGAGGGAGGCGGAGCCTCGGAACCAGATTCCTGGCTATTCTCAAGAGCTTGCGGAACTCGAGAACCGATCCGTTGTTTGAAAGCAAGTGTTTCTCAGACAGAGCAAACAGTGCTATCGCGTCTGAACCATATGCCGTCAGCGACGGTCTCTTCTTGGCCGCGGGCGCTGACGATCCCTCCCCCGTTCTTCATCCTGTGGTCTGGTCGCGGGCCGCGGGGGTCTCTTTATGTCTTCCACTGCTACCCCTAGCGGTCCCCCTCGTACCACTGCGGTGGTTATCTCATTGTTGCTGTTCATCACGCTGATTGTCACCTGATCTGCACGTGAATAATCCTCTATAAATTTCTTGAATCCTATAACCCTGAACCCTGTTTCACCAGCGTACTCGATTATGATATCTCCGGTGACCATCCCCACGCGGTCAGCCATCCCGCCTTTCTTGATCTCCGCAACCTTTACTCCGGGCGAAGTCTCTAGATCCTGCAAACGCGCGAGTATAATGCGAGCGCTGTTGGTGTCACCGATCTTACGAAACTCCGACAGGGCCTGAGTATAGAGCTCCTTGCTTTTGTACTTCCTGTTCCTTTCAGCGTAGATTCCCCCCAGGGTCGCTTTCACTCTTGGAATCCATTTGTGATCCTCGCGCTTTTCATAAAGCTTCAGGGCTTCCTCCAGCTCCTGAGTTGCCTGATCCCACTGCTGTTGCTGCGCGGCAAACATTGCTTCCCTGAAAAGACGCAGGCCGTCTTCTTCACTCGGTGGAAGAGCGTTGTCTACTCGTTGTTCGATAGTACTGTCTTCGGATTTTTTTGCAGTCGTGATAGCTCCTGGATCCTTTTCTTCTTCCAACAGCACCCTGAATCCCATATTGAAAAAGCTCATATTCGTGCCTGAAAATCCTCTGAAGGCGCATCTGCAGTCTGCCGGACTGGAGTACCAGTTGCCTCCCTTGTTCACTCTGGAACTTCCAGTGGAGGGGCCTTTGGGGTCATCAATTGGCGAGCTTTCATAGTAATTCCTATCATACCGATCTTCGACCCACTGCATTACATTTCCATCCATATCGTAAAGGCCAAAGCCATTCGGCGGGTAGCTCCCCACAGGAGCGACGTGTTCATAGCCGTCGTTAACGGTGGTAAGACTCTCCGGCAATTTTGCGTTCCCGTCGCCAAAATTCATGTCCTTGTCACCTGGGAGCCTGTCTCCCCAGGGAAATCTCACCCACGCAGACCCTCCGCGACACGCCATTTCCCATTCGGCTTCCGAGGGGAGCCTGTAAGTCCGTTTTTCCTTACGGCTCAGCCAGCGGGTAAACGCCTGAGCATCATTCCAGGAAACGAAAACCACGGGCTGATTGTCCGCGATAGACCAAGGCACGTTATCCCATTTCATGCCCTTTCGGGGAACCCAGCGTTCCTCCTTCTTGCTGTAAATCATTCCGCCATCGCCCTTTTCAGCGTCAGTCTTATAGCTGGTTTCTTTGATGAATTGCCTGAACTGCCCCACGGTGATCGCAGTGGCCCCCATGTAGAAAGGTTTGGTAATTCGGACCGGATGGAGCGGCATTTCATCTTGAAACCACTGCTTGTGCCCTTCTCTCCAAATCTTCTTGAATGTGAGCCTGAGCCAGTCCATTTCTTGTTTTGGGCTTCCCATCATATATTCGCCGGCAGGAATTCGAACCAGTTTCATTCCGATTGAATTCGTTACCGCCACTCGTTCCGAAGCCTTCCCCATAATTGATTTTAGCCCGCGAAGCGCTTGACTCCATGCCGCGCAGTCACGGGAAGCGTGAACGGACTCGCATTCCCTGAGGGCCTCCGAGACTAGATCCCTCGCCCGAGCCGCGTCGCCTTCCAGCAATAGCTCCGATGCTCTCCTGATCCTTTCGGGCATAGGGCTGGCGACATTTGTCGAAGGAGAAGAATCCTCGGCCGTACTTGCTGTGGCCGATGAGCTCCACGCATCGTCGCTTGGGGCCTCACCACTAATACTCCCGGGTACGGTCTTCCCTTCCTCGTGGGGCAAAAGTTCCGCCAAATCGCGATGCTGTGCAAATGTTTCGGCCATAAAAAACAGAATGCCAAGCACCGCCAAAACGGACGCAAAAGCCGTCATTTTGCATGAGGTTACTGATGCCAGCAGATGCAGAAGTTTGTCCAGGGGCGGAAAAGCAAGGTCTGATTGAGGTTTTCGTTTCATGGATAAAATTTCCTTGACAACAATCTAAATTAGGAGAATCCTAGCAGACAACCGGGGTGAGTCAAGAGGCTTTTCGTCTCTTTGCGCCGGATATTGGTTACAAACAGTGTTGTTTTGGCAAAAAGGATTTGACAAAGGTATTCATTCGTGATAGCGATTAGGTAAATGTTTTGTCACTTACAAGAGGGAACAACTGTTTTCGATTTAGAGAACAGAAAAATGTGACGTTTATTCCATGAGGAGGTATTTACTTAAATGAAAAGATTTGCAGTGGTGCTCTCGGTTGTCGGTATGGTTATGCTGTTCGCATCATATGCAGTGGGCTTCTATGCATGGGCTCCCTATGCTTCTTGGGGTGGCGCCAGCAGCTCGTCCAGCGGATCCTATCCGGCCAGCTCTTCCAGCAGCGGTTATTGGCCTGCGGCTTCCAGCAGCAGCAGCGGAACCGTGGCATATTGCTGTGTGCCCGCTTCCAGCAGCAGCAGCGGTTATACCTATAACTGCATGCCCGCTTCCAGCAGCAGCAGCGGCTACACCTATTGCTGTGTGCCCGCTTCCAGCAGCAGCAGCGGCGCGGCTTATTGGCCGGCTTCTTCCTCAAGCAGCGGCTACTATCCCGCAAGCAGCTCATCCAGCGGCTGGTTCTAAAGAATAAATCGATCATCTCTTCTGGTGATCTCATGAAATGGCGAGGCGATTGCACCTCCGGGTGAAATCGCCTTGTCTGCTTAAACAGCCAGAGAAATGCAAATATCTGTGCATCCGTTTTTAATCAAAGTTTCCTGCTTTGTGGCCTCAGCGTTCCTGTTGCTCTCCTGCAGCAGTCAGAGCGTACCCCCTCAAAAGACGGAAAACGCTGCGCGCCTGGCCGGGATCTGGGACATGAAGTCTCGCATCGTTGACGAAAACGAAGTGCCTGTGGCTCAACGTTTCATGAGATTGGCGCTGAACCCCGATGGTACCTTCCGGGCCGATTATCGCGGCGAATCAACTCAGAAGTGGATCAAAGCAGGTCAAGGGGCCTTTTCCTACAATCCCCCAATGCTGACAATGCACTGGGAATCCGGAGCTACCGCCACGTTGCTTGTGCGAGCAGCCGAGCCAGATCGTATGGTCCTGCATCACGGAAGGAACATGGTTCCTCTCGCCGAGCAGGAGCCGGATGAGGTGTTCGCTCGTATGAATCCAGAGAAAGGTCCAACGCGGTAAGTCGTATTCCCCAGAGCTGCGACTGCACCCATGTCAGTTCGCGCGCAATCCCCTTGCTAATGGTCCTCATACCCATGAGCAGCGACAGGTAACCGTAATTCTGTTGACGGATAGCGCTTGGAGTCGGAGGGTGTGATACCAATGCGCTTTCAAAGCAGTAAGATCGGGGAAACACTTCTTACAACAAGGGTTTCTCCGATTTTGCTTCTTTGATTGCGAATTCCTATGAAAACTACTTGATGGGGACCGGCAAGATGCCGGTCTGAGACGTTTTGATGTTTCGTTGTGGCGCTTTCCGCCATGGAGGTTCGTATGAGGGCTCCTCTTGCGGAAGAGTCCTCCAGCAGTCTTTTGTCAGGAATTGGAAGCTAGATTGACGAGCCCGCCTGCCAGCAGTATCTCTCTTTCCCTATCAGTCACGATCAGCTTGAAAGAAATCTTTTGGCCTGTCTCAATGACTTCGCAGACCAGAGTTTCCTTGCCCTGCTCTATCTGTGCCTTCACGTTTGCGAGGCGGATTACCGCACCCTGCGGGATTGAGTCGTAGTCCCCGGGTTTGTCGAATACCAACGGCAGAATACCGAAATTGATCAGATTCGCCTTGTGAATCCTGGCAAAGCTCTTGGCAAATTTCGCCCGAATCCCAAGGTATCTTGGAGCAATTGCAGCGTGTTCCCTTGACGATCCCTGTCCGTAATTCTCCCCACCCACTACGATTCCCGTCCCAGCAGCCTTCGCTCTGTCATGGAAATCGGGATCCAGGAGCTCGAATACGAACTTGCTGATCGCCGGGATGTTGCTCCTGAAAGGGAGCACTTTGCTGCCCGCGGGCATTATCGCATCCGTGGTTATGTTGTCCCCTACTTTAAGTATGACTACCCCTTGAATGGTATCCTCAAGAGGCCCGAATTCGGGGAACGGCTGAATGTTCGGTCCCATCTCCACGTTGACTTCGGCTGGGTCTTCCGGAGGGAAGATGAAGTTTTCATCGTTGACGGAGTATTTTGCAGGTTCGGTGACTCCCGGATAATCGCCCAGTTTTCTCGGGTCAGTGATTTCTCCAAATACTGCGGCGGCCACGCCGGTTTCGGGAGAACACAGATAAACCTGATCCGGAAAGCTGCCGCTACGACCCGGAAAATTCCTGGGGAAGGTTCTCAGTGAGACCATATTGGTTCCAGGAGCCTGTCCCATGCCGATGCAACCCAGGCATCCGGATTGATGAATGCGCGCTCCAGCCAGGATGAGATTGATCACTCCGCTGGCTTCGGCAACGTTAAGCAATACTTGACTGCTGCCCGGGTTTATCTCCAGACTCACGTCCGGATGGCAATGTCGCCTCTCAACTGCTTTGGCCGTTATCATTAGATCCCTGAAGGACGAATTCACCGAAGATCCAACGATTACCTGTCCAACCTTAATTCCTTCCACCTCACTGACTTTCTTTACGTTGTCCGGTGAGCTGGGGCAAGCGATCAGCGGTTCAAGCGCGCTAAGGTCGATTTCTATGACATCTGCATATCTCGCATCAGGGTCTGCTACGATTTCTTTCCACACATTGCCGCGGCCCTGACTTTCAAGAAATTCGCGGGTCCGGCGATCCGCTGGAAACATGCTGCTCGTGGCACCCAGTTCCGCTCCCATGTTGCCTATGGTGGCTCTATCTGTGGCTGAGAGGGTTTCCACTCCAGGTCCGAAATATTCGAATATCTTCCCTACTCCTCCCTTCACAGTAAGTCGTCTTAGCATCTCCAGAATCACATCCTTGGCTGATACCCACTGTTTCAGGGCACCGGTGAGCCTCACGCCAGCAATCTGGGGCATAATCAAATGAAACGGATGGCCGGCCATTGCCATTGCCACGTCCAAGCCGCCTGCTCCGATTGCCAGCATCGAGCTCCCCGCGTTCGTGGGAGTATGGCTGTCAGACCCCAGGAGTGTGTTGCCAGGTACGCTGAATCGCTCAAGGTGCACCTGATGAGATATTCCGTTTCCAGGTCGGCTGAAAACGACCCCGTACTTGGCTGCAGCGGTCCTGAGGAAGTTGTGATCATCGGCGTTCTTGAAATCTGTCTGGAGCAAATTGTGATCCACATAACTGACGGACAGATCCGTCTTGACCCGAGACAACCCCATTGCCATGAATTCCAGATAAACCATTGTTCCGGTGGCGTCCTGGGTCAGTGTGTGGTCGATCTTGATTGCAATTTCGTTACCGGGCCTGGCTTCCCCTTTCTCCAGGTGGGCTTCAATAATTTTCTCAGCAACGGTCTTTCCCATAAGATAAGCCTCCAACTGTCAGAATTGTATTTGTGCATGCGAGTTCCCTATTACTGGGTCTACAATTATTCAAGCAGCGGAGCCCATTGGTTCACAGTATTTCTGATCATCTTGGCAGCTGCACTTCTGACTATCCGATTGTGACAAGGTAAAAGGATGTCCACTCCCAGGGAGGCTATTTGCTCCAGCGAGTTTCTTAGTTGAGCCGGATCAGCGGACTCAAGGTCATATCGTCCGATGGCTCCGTCCGCGTATATTGTGTCACCCGACATGAACAGCTTGTGCTCTCTGTCGAAAAGGCCTACGCTGCCGATTGAATGACCCGGTAGGTGGATAACCTCGAATGTCAACCCGCCGAGCGACAGCACTTCGCCGCCCTCCAGCTTTCTGTCGACCTTAACGCGGAAGAAATTCTCCGGAATTGTATATTGGGATCTAATCATGGATTCAAACATTCCGTTTCCGAATACTATTCTATCGTCCCCACGTTCCAGGTATTCGGCTTCTAGTTTGTGAACCCAGACCTCGCAATGCGGAATAGCTTCTAATATCTCGGATATGCACCCAACGTGGTCTAAATGCGTGTGGGTCATAATTATGCGTTTGACCCGATGCAAAGGAATTCCCCCTTGCTCAAGCTCCTCGAGTTTGTAGGCGCCCATTTCCATAAGCCCGCAGTCAACGAGGGTAAAATCCTTGGTCTCCATTTTCCCGATAACGTACATGTGGGAGTCCGGCAGGAAGCGGTCTTTACCTGGGATCCAGCGGACGCCGTCAATTACTTTCTCTATCACTGTACTCACCTCATGGACAGCTTTTTGCCGATAATAGCATACGTTACGAAATTGTGAGCAATAGCCCGTAGAATTCGCAGGTTCTGGCACGACCTTTGAGGGTCATCAGGATCGGCTCTTAATCACCGTTATCTCCGAAGATCCAGTTCCAATCGTCTGCAGGAAGAAGATTGCTCTTTATCTGACTCGTGTAGTGATCCAAGATGATCCATTCACCGCGGCCGTAAGCAATAACTTCGGGATTGGATGGATCCCGCATGGAAAGAATCTTTCCCGCCGCAAGGAAGAACCGAGGCGATCGCGGATTTCCGCGTATTCCAGATGGTTCGCCTACGAACAACAGCCTCTCATGGGAGCCAACAGGACGCAACAGCGTGAATTCCATTCTAACGGACAACCCAGCGGAACGTGTTGCCATGAATCCGCCCCAAGCGGTGTTCTCGTCAAAAATGGAAATCAAGATCGCTGGATGCAATTCTTCATCAGCGATAAGAAACTGACTTGCCCTATCAAAATCGTCTGCGTTCTCTCCCCACGGAGTGGTCACCACCCAAGACCCTGCTTCTCCATGCACTTGGAAGCGCCTTTGTAAACCGGCTTCCGTCCGATGATGGCCACAAACGAAACAATTTCTGTAATACGGGAGCTTCCGCGAGTCCATCGGCGGCCTGTCAGGTAAGACGGCGTTCCCACCAGCCGAAGCTGTTATTTCCGCTCTTAAGTACGGAGTCTTGTCACCCAACTTGGTTAATCTGGCAGAGACTGAAGCCTCGTGTCCAGGAGAGCTGGTTTCAACCGAAAATATCGCTGTGTCACCAATTCCTATTCCGGTGCCGCCGAATTTGAACCGCACGTCCACAGGATAGTCTGGGGAACCGATCCTTCTCCAGGAATCAAGACACAACCCCATCGACAGACCTCCGTGAGGAATGCCAATAAAGCCTTCGTGACGTGTCTCGAAAACCATCTCCTGATCCAATCTACCGCTGGATTCTTCCAGTGTGTTCAGATTGAGAAACGCATCGTCTCCAGTGAGAAACGAACGGGGATTCGGCTTGATTAACATCGACTCCTCCGACAAATGAAAACTTCGTCCAGCAAACGATCCATGCGATTCAATTGGCGCTTTCTATCGAGCTAAGCGCAACTAGTTCGCTGGAACATTAAACTAAGTGCTCGAATTAGTAAACTGGGTGTCGTATCGCTGGCACTGCTGTTGACCTAGAAAGGATCTCGTGAGCCCACGTCGCCACTCCGGATTTTCCCGAAAGGTAGGCAATAGCTACCACACCAGAGGCTCGCGGTCTGAGCCAACGACATTGCGTATTACCGTATCTCTAGCCGACTGGAACTTGCGCTCATTATTCTCACTAGGGATAATTCTTCACCCTATTTGCGAACTCTTACACTGAGCGTTCCTTAGCCTAATAGGAATTCGCTCTTATTCGAGATAACGTGGCAGGCAAGGAGAAGATCCACCGTTTTCCGCTGCGGCCTGTGTCCCAACCGACCACTATTTGCCCGATCACTGTTCGAATACCAAACGACACAACATAACATTGTCTAAAGTTCGAAACTCTACATAGTCAAGGGCCCGGATGCCTCCGGTCAGTTGTCTGGGGATTGAACTACTCTTCTGGGGCAGGCTTTCCGAATGCGCTACTTGTCTACGTAAAGTGATACTGCCTCTCCGCCTCCAAGGCATAAAGAAGCCATCCCGGTCTTCAAGCCTCTATTCTTCATTGCGTAAATCAATGTGGTTAGCACCCTCGCTCCGCTCGCGCCGATAGGATGCCCAAGAGCCACCGAGCCACCGTTTACATTACATTTTACCGGGTCCAGTGCAAGTTCACGAATCACTCCCACGGTGGAACCAGCGAAGGCCTCGTTGACTTCCATCAGGTCAATGGACCTGAAATCCACACCTTCCTTCTTGGCAGCCTTGGGGATGGAGAGAATAGGCGCCATCAAAACGTACTTCATGTCCATGCCTGCGCTGGCCTGGGCGCCGACTCTGGCCAGAATTTCGAGGCCTCTTTCTTTCGCCTTTTCTTCGGCCATGACGCATATGGCGCTCGCACCGTCGGAGATGACGGAGGCATTGCCAGCCGTGGCATAGCCGTCTTTCTGGAATGCTGGCTTCATCTGGCTCAGCGCTTCGTATGTGGTCTCGCGAGGACACTCGTCGGTATCGAATATTTTGGGATCCCCCTTTTTCTGGGGAATGGCCACAGGCAGGATTTCTTCCTTGAACTTGCCCTCCTTAATGGATTGCAGCGAGCGCATATAGCTCAAAGCGGAATACCTGTCCTGGTCTTCCCGGGACACCTTGTATTTCTCGCTGATCAGGTCGTTGCTAATTCCCATATGGAAATCATTCACTATGTCCCAAAGCCCATCATGCACCATGTGGTCCATCACGGTTCCGTTACCCATGCGATACCCGAATCTGGCCTTTTCCAGATAGTACGGCGCATTGCTCATGCTTTCCATGCCGCCGGCGATTACGATGTCTGCATCACCAAGCTGTATGGCTTGAGCAGCCAGCATGACCGCCTTCAACCCAGACCCGCAGACTTTGTTGATTGTGAAGCACTGGGCTTCGAACGGAATCCCGGCTTGAAGAGCAGCTTGCCTCGCCGGATTCTGTCCGTACCCACACGGCAACACCTGCCCCATGATTACTTCATCTACATCCGTTTTTTCTATGCCAGCCCTTCTTACTGCCTCGGCTATTACAAGGCCTCCGAGCTTGGTTGCTCCAAGAACGTTCAGAGTCCCATTAAAAGAGCCCAACGGCGTGCGGGTCGCACTCACTATTACAGCTTCACGCTTGGCGCTCATCCGCTCTCCTTTCGTGGTTCCAAATGAAACCCCGGGACTGGCGCCCCGCGGTTATCTTGCATCAAAGCAGGTATTGCCCTCAACCGGAGCCAAGACCCTTTATCTCGACAACCAGCGATCACAGATACTTGTCAATAAGGATTTCCGCGATCTGAACAGCATTAAGAGCTGCGCCCTTGAGGATGTTATCCGAAACGACCCACAGATTAAGGCCGTTGGGGATTGATTCGTCTTCTCGAATCCTTCCCACCAGTGTGTCATCCTCTCCTCCGGCAAGTGCGGTCACGGGGTACACTTTGTTGGCGGGGTCGTCAAGGACCTTTACACCCGGTGCTTTTGACAGCAGCTCCTTCGCTTGTTGGGCAGTGATCTTCTTTTCGGTTTCCACGTTGACGGATTCCGAGTGTCCGAAAAAGGTAGGCACTCGCACGGCTGTAGCTGTCACACGAATGGAAGGGTCCAGTATCTTCTTGGTTTCCCACACCATCTTCATTTCTTCTTTGGTGTAGTCATTCTCAAGGAATATGTCTATCTGGGGCAGGCACTCGAATGCAATTCTATACGGATAAACGTTGGTCTTCACTGTCCTGAACGGAGACAATCCCTGCCAAAGCTTGTCCAGGCCGTCTTCCTTGTTCCACTGGATTGACGACGCCATCTCTCGGGACTGTACAAGCATTTCCTCAATTGCGTCCTTTCCAGTCCCAGACACCGATTGATACGTAGACACGACTATTCGCAGGATCTTTCCGGCGTCGTGAAGAGGCTTGAGAGCCACCAGCATCTGTATAGTGGAGCAATTCGGGTTGGCAATTATGTTTCGAGTCGTATAACGCGCTATCGCGTCCGGATTGACCTCCGGCACCACCAAGGGCACATCAGGTTCCATTCTGAAATGGGCGGTGTTGTCAATCACGATGCAGCCATCCTGTGCAGCAATCGGAGCAAACTTCGCGCTGATGGATCCGCCGGCAGAGAAAAGGCCGATGTCGATGCCCTTGAAGGAGGACTCAGTGAGCTCATGGACCGGATAATCCTTGCCCTTAAACTTCAGGGTCCTTCCAGTCGAACGCCCGGAGGCCAAAAGTACGATTTCACTCACAGGAAAATCTCTTTTTTCAAGAACCCTCGTCATCGTGTTGCCAACAGCGCCGGTCGCGCCCACCACTGCAACCTTGTATGCGTCCTTTTTCATCGTGATTTCAGTTCCTCCTTACTAGTTCCGGAAATCCGGCATTATGTCATACCGTACACTATTGCCCCGAGTTACTTGTTTCCTTCAGTGCCTCTTGCCTTGTCAGTTTTTTCAGCCTTTTCAGGCGGAGTCTTTGCGCCGGGCTGATCAATCTGCTCGACCTGTACTCTTTGCAGCGAGAACTCCCCTGAGGTGTGGTCCTTTTTCATTATCCATACACGGCCAGTTTCAGTGTCGAGCATAAAAGTATAGCCTTTTGCCTGAGGCGAAACAAATATCTGGAATCTACCGCTCCCCGTGACGTTAGCGCTTGATTCCGTTCTCGTTTCCGGCTGGGTCAAATCCTTCCCCAGAGGCCATTGAGCTCGGGCATAATCAACAGGTCCGGCCAAAGCGGTCGAAACAAGGATCACAATCGTCGCCCCCGGAAAAGCGCCTGCACGACCGACAAATCTGCACAAAGTGTTGGCGGCGCGGTTAACAAGACTCCAAAAGGTTGTGCCGAACACAGCATCGAGCCGCGACCAGCGGCCTTCAGAAGGTATTCTGCCGTCAAATCTTGTTCCTCTAACAATTTTCAACCCCATGAGGGTCTCCTTTTTGGGATCACGGGATTCTTCCGAGACTCAAATATACCAGCCCGACGGGGGACCGTCAAACCCCGGCTCAGGCGCAAAACTCAAATTCATAGATGAATCAACTGTGATTGGTGAAGGCATCATAATGGTTGTAAGAAAAAGTGCTGTTGTGTTAGATTCGGGTCCGATTCACGTCTCGTCACGTTTGTTGGATATATTCCTCATGTTGCAAGCGCCGCCAGTCCCGGACATCGGCTGAAAACCTTTGCTCACGCGGGCTCCCGTTGCGCTAAACGAGTTGACAAATCTTGTTTTTTTGTGGTATTAAACCTATTACAGACATCATTTCTTGGAGTTTGTTGCAAGGTCTTATTTTAGCGGAACAATACCTGTGATCTTGAATCCAGGAAATGGTTCTCTTAAGGCAGGGTTATTTAGAATGCATAACCGACGGAAAACGGTGATTCCGGCAATTATCGCTTTAATGGGCTTTCTTTGCGTATTGGAAGCGCAAGCTATGACCGCGCAGGAAATCTTGCAGCGGGTTGAAAAGGCCAGTTTCGGCGAAAACTTCCGGGTGGTGCTCAGCACGAAAACTTTGAAAAACAAAAAGCCTCCGGTTAATCACGTCTTGTGGTTGATTGGCGCAAAGACCCCTGATTCCAACGTGTTCTTCATCGACTTCGAGCAGCCTAAGGAATCCGAAGGGCTGCGATTCCTGATTGAAGTCCGAGGAAACAAGGACGCAAAGGCGTTCATGTACTTGCCATCCACTGGGAAGACCCTTCCCCTAGCGATGGACGATCCGTCAGTGGACTTAGGCGGCACTGGGCTGACCATGGATGATATTCGGGGCTTTATTCCCAAAGGTGAGGAACAGGCCACGCTCGTCAAAGAAGAAAAGTCAGACGGCCGCGATTGTTACGTGCTTAGAATTGCCCAGCCCGAAAGCAAGGCGGAACGTATGCTGTGGATCACGAAACAGGATTTTCTTGTCATTAAGTCTCAGTATACGGATGAACAGGGCAAAGTGAAACGGAAATTCAGGGTCACAGAGTTCTTCAATACCGATCAGGGCAGGGAATTTCCAAGGGAAGAAGAAGTAGTTATTCCGGATAAGGATACGCGAATCATCGTACGACAGGAAAACGCCGTATTCGGGATTGAGCTACCTCAAGAGGTCCTGGATCCGGCAAAATTCGGGACCTTCCAATGGAAAAAATGATGAATCGAAATCTTCTTCACGGGAATAATGGGAGTCCTTTTCGATGTTCCCTTAAAGCTCCCGCAGAAGGTGTCGCATTGGGAATGTTTAGGAAAATAGTTGCAATATCGAGCCTTTTTCTTGTCACTGGCTGCGCTAGCCTGCCGGACATGAATCGCATTCAAGGCAATATGGATAGGATGGTCCATTACATGGGAGTAATGTCGTCCAGCATGCCGGTCATGGTGCACAATACCGGTCGCATGGCTGCAACCGCGGAAAAAATGCAGGGCAAGTCGGACACGCTGATGTCTGATCTTCAGAAAAAAGGAGTGACAGCCGAAAAGGCCATTCAGAATTATTCACAGGCATTCCTCGACAATGACAGAGCGGTAATCAAGGGCTTGCAGGGAATTCGCGAAGAACTGGGCGAATTGAAACACTCTCTTAGACAGAGCGAAGCCCCTTCTGACAAAGACCCACAGCGCTCCAATGCCGCGCTTCAAGCCCGGATTCGGGAGTTGGAAGCCAAATTCGCAGCATTGTCGGACAAAATCGAAAAGATTGATAAGAAATCTCATTGATCATTCTCGCACCTCGTGTGGAGACGCCTCGCGCTAGGCCCACTGCATTGTTCTTCCTGAAAATGCCCACTAGCCGAATCTCACTCCAATTGTTATTATTCTTGTTATGGAAACATTTCTTCTAATATTTGCATCTTCTATGAAGATATTTGTGG
>JACRDE010000254.1 GCA_016212935.1 Desulfomonile tiedjei
ATCGGCAATAAACGCATCAAGATTATTCGGGAATTCGATTTCAGGAAGCATCTCTCGTGCTCGGCGGATCCGTTCTGCCAGTAACCTGTCTTCATCCTCAAATCTCGAGCGGAACGCACCTGGAAGCCTGTCGAACTCATGCCTTCGGTGAAGCACTTCGACCCTGGATGAGACGTCCTGCTCGCCGCGCACGTTTACGAACAAACCGAAACGGTCCAATAGTTGAGGCCTCAGCTCGCCTTCTTCAGGGTTCATGGTTCCAACAAGAATAAAACTGGAAGCATGGCGATGGGATATCCCTTCCCGTTGAACCGCGTTCTCCCCGGAAGCTGACACGCCAAGGATCACGTCCACGAGATGATCCGAGAGCAGGTTTACTTCATCTATATACAGAATTCCCCTATTGGCCCGTGCCATAAGTCCTGGCTGGAATACTCGAAGGCCCTTGCTGATGGACGCAGAAAAGTCCAGACCGCCGACCACCATTTCTTCCGTGGAATTCAGGGGCAAGTCTACGACACGAACCCTGCGCCGCCGAGAAACCGTCCCGTTGTTCCGACACTCGTGGCAGAGGGTGCCTAGATCCCCCGGATCGCAAGAGTAAGGACAGCCAGCGACAACTTCGATTTCCGGAAGTATGCTCGCCAGGGACCGAACAGCAGTTGACTTGGCCGTTCCTTTTTCGCCTCTGATCAGGAGCCCGCCCGCACTGGGGTTGATAGCGTTCAAAACTAACGCTAGCTTCATTGAATGCTGTCCCACTATTGCGGAAAAGGGATACATGAGACCCGTGTGCCTGTAACCGGCCAATTCCTGCTCCGTGACTGCTGGGTCTTGGTTCGTGCTTCGGGTGTGTTTCACGAGAAAACTATAGAGGACGCACGCTCCTAATTCAACCACCTGACGGGGCGATCGTGATGAGAAATTCCACGAAATAGTTGGCCGCCCCTTCTCCCAGGTCCGGATAGTATCTCTCATACCGTTACGCTTTCAAAGCAGTAAGATCTGGGGAACCCTTTTTGTAAAAAAGGTTCCCCAAACCCTCCAAAAAGCTTTTAACACTTGCCTGAATCATTATTTTTTCCAAGGAAAAAATAGGAATCAGGCAAAATGTTAGAAGTTCTTGGGATGGGGTTCGGGGAAACACTTCTTACAAGAAGGGTTTCTCCGATTTTGCTTCTTTGATTGCGAATCCGTATCAGAGACTCGGACCTGCTCGTCCGGCGGGGCTGCCCCGAAATGTGCTGATTGCGTCGTATTTCGGTGATTTGCCTTGCCTTTCTTTTGATTCAGGTGGTATCGTCTGCGAGGTCGGGCTAGGGCCATTCCGCTGGATCGGAGGCCGTACCGCTCGAAATTGAGAGAGATGGTTTCAGCTTGACCACTCCCTGAAATAGTGGCTGAGCCTCACCAGAGAAGATAAGCTCGCTATTTGCGCAATAAAATACAATACTTCCAAGGAGTCTGCGATGCGTGGCCGCCCCAGGCATCTCATTGTGACATCGGCGCTTCTGGTTCTGTGTTTTCTCTCTGCTTGTTCTCAGAAGCCTGCCAAAAAGGCGCTTCCCCCACCTGACGTGACGGCAGTTCAACCGCAACAGAAGGAGGTTACCAAATACCTTGAGTACACCGGTAACACAACTCCTGTTGCCACAGTGGACATCAGGGCGAGAGTGCCAGGCTTTCTGGAGAAAATGTATTTCGAGCCTCGGGCAAAAGTGAAGGCTGGAGATCTCCTGTTTCTTATCGATCCGAGACAGTATCAGGCGAACGTGAAGGAGGCAAAAGGTAGGCTCGAAGCCCAGAAAGCGTCATCAAAGCTTGCCCAGACAGAAGTTCAGATCTCGCAGCAACTGGAAAGCAAAGAAGCCATCAGCGCTCTAAGGCTTGAGAAGAAAGTAGCGGAACGGGATGTCGCCGCTGCTGACGTGGACCTGGCCGATGCCACGCTGGACAAGGCAAAACTGGACCTGGAATGGACCCGAGTAACATCTCCCATTGACGGTCGAGTCAGTCGGAATAAAGTTGACGTCGGCAATCTCGTCGGAGCGAATGAAAAGACTCTCTTGACCACAGTGGTGTCGGATGACCCTATCTATGCCTACTTCGGTGTCAGCGAACTGGACCTATTGCCAGCATTGCGGCGCATGACCAATCCAAAAGCGGATTCATCCACGAAGCCGTCTTCGAAGCTTCCAGTCTATCTCGGTTTGGCTGATGAAACGGGGTACCCCCACGAGGGGCATTTCGATTTCGCTGAGACCACCGTGGATTCCTCGACAGGAACCATCCAGGTTCGTGGGATATTCCCCAATCCCGATGGCCTGTTGATGGGAGGTATGTTCGTGCGAATTCGTGTTCCTTCCGAGAAAAGGACAGTGCTACTGATCCCGGATATCTCAGTGCAATTCGATCAGGGTGGAAGGTACGTGCTGGTTGTTGACGACGCTAACATGGTTCACCAGAAGCGCATCAAAATGGGCGAACAGGTTGAGGATATGAGGGTGATCGAAGAAGGCCTCAATCCGACCGATCGAGTGATAGCGACAGGTGTTCAACGGGCAAGGGCCGGTTCCAAAGTCAACATCATTGCAGCCCCTGCCGGCGCTCCCAAGTCTGACAGCGCCGCTCAGGGAAAAACCAAGGAAAAATAAACGGGGGTTACAGGAATGCTCAGCCGTTTTTTCATCAATCGGCCCATTCTCGCCTCCGTGATCTCTTTGTTGATCATGGCAGCCGGTGGCGTGGCCATTTTTTCGCTGCCGATTTCCCAATTTCCGGAAATTGCCCCACCCATGGTTCAGGTGACCGCCTCATATCCCGGCGCTGATCCGAAGGTGGTGGCAGACACAGTGGCAGCACCGATCGAGCAGCAAGTCAACGGCGTTGAAAACATGATCTATATGCAGAGCACAAGTGCTAGCGATGGATCCTACACCCTGAAAGTAACTTTCGAGCTGGGGACCGACGTTGACATGGCGACCGTGCTGGTTCAAAACCGCGTGAACTGGGCCATGGCGTCCCTGCCGCAAGACGTTCAACGCCAAGGAATCATTACAAAGAAGGCATCCACTTCTTTTGTTACGGTGCTCTGTCTATATTCACCCGATGGCTCTTACGACGATCTTTTCCTCACCAATTACGTGACCACGACCATAAAGGACCAGGTGAGTCGTCTTCACGGGGTTGGGGACGTCGTGATGTATCCTACCAAGGACTACAGCATGCGGGTCTGGCTGAACCCTAACAGGCTCCAGTACAACAGTCTGACGACCAATGACGTAGTCGGCGCCCTGAAAAGCCAGAATGTTCAGGTGGCAGCAGGTCGACTCGGCCAAGAGCCCGCTCCGAAAGGGCAAGTCTCCGATCTTCCCGTCAATACCCTCGGTCGTCTGACGGAAGTGGGACAATTTGAAGATATCGTCGTCAAAACTGGGAAGGACGGAAGTATCGTTCGTATAAGGGACTTGGGCAAAGTGGAACTGGGTGCCAAAAGCTACGATACCCGTTCTTACTACAACGGAGCGCCGGCAGTTACGCTCATCGTGTACCAGACACCTGGTTCCAACGCCCTTGACGTCGCGGACGAGGTCCACCGGACCATGGAGAATCTCAAGAAAGACTTTCCAAAGGGTGTAGATTACAAGATTGTTTACGAAAGCTCGAATTTCATACGTGCTTCGATCAAAGAGGTGGTCATCACGCTGATTGAAGCATTCATCCTTGTTTTTATAGTTGTATTCATTTTTCTTCAGGACTGGCGGGCCACGCTGGTTCCCGCGACTACTGTTCCCGTTTCCATAGTGGGTGCCTTCGCAATCATGTATATGATGGGCTTTTCCATCAACATGTTGACCATGTTCGGTCTGGTGTTGGCCATAGGAATTGTGGTCGATGATGCCATTGTGGTCGTGGAAAACGTCGACCGCAACATGACTCAATATGGTTTGAGCCCAAAGGAAGCTTCCATCAAGGCCATGGAGGAGATTACAGGCGCCATCATAGGGATTACGCTGGTTCTCATGGCAGTCTTCATTCCAGCGGCTTTTCTGGGAGGCATTGCAGGCCAGCTTTACCGCCAATTCTCTTTAACCATAGCTGTTACGACATTACTCAGCGCGGTCAACGCCATGACTCTGAAGCCGGTGCAGTGCTCGCTGTGGCTCCGACCGCACAAGGGAGAAAAGAACGCTTTCTACCGAGCTTTCGACGCGGTTTTTGACAAAATCACCGGTAGGTACACTGCCATCGTGTCTTTCCTGGTACGCAATGTACCTATCATGGTTCTGATCTGGGCTACGGCCATTGGCCTGACATATTACGCTTTCACCAAGGTTCCCACCGGGTTTCTCCCCGACGAGGATGATGGCCTCATTCTGCTGAATGCTCAGCTTCCGGACGGTGCCTCCTTGCAGCGGACGGATGCCACCATGAAGAAAGTGTCGGACTTACTGAGATCCACGGACGGTATTGCCCACTATTCTATTATTCCGGGCACTTCAATCCTTGATGGCAACGGCCCTACCCTGGGAAGCGGTTTTGCCTCTCTGGAACCCTGGGATGAGCGCCTGAAGAAAGGACGAACCAAGGAAGTCATTCTCGCCGAGCTTGCGGCGAAGTTTACCCACATTCAGGACGGCATAGTCTTTCCATTCTCTTTGCCGCCTATAGTAGGACTCGGGCAAAGTGCTGGATCTGAAATGTGGTTGCAGGACAGGAGCGGGGCCGGTCTCACTCGATTGAATCAAGCCGCCAACGATATGTTGAAAGAGGCCTATGCCGAGGGCCAACTGAGAGCGTTCAACTCTACGTTCAGGGCCAGTGCTCCGACGATCTTCGCTGACGTTGACAGGGTCAAGGCCCTAAGCCTGAAAGTTCCGTTGCAGTCGCTTTTCGACACACTTCAGGCATACCTTGGTTCCACTTATGTCAACGACTTCAACGAATTCGGTCGCACCTGGCACGTCACGGTCCAGGCGGACGCGAAGTACCGCGCCGGCGTGGACGACATAAAGAAGCTGGAAGTAAGAAATCAGGAAGGGAACATGGTACCTATCGGTACAATGGTCAAGCTGGACTATGCGCCGGGCCCTCTGCGCATTGACCGTTACAACATGTTTCCTGCGATCCGGGTGATTGGAGAAGGTGCAGATGGAGTTAGCTCAGGGCAGGTCATGCGAGAAATGGAAAACCTGGCCGAGGCGAACCTCCCTCCCGGCACGGGATATGAATGGACTGGAGTGGCTTATCAGCAGCAAAAAATCGGCGGGCAGATATACTTCGTGTTTGCTATGGCTGTCCTCGTGGTACTGATGATCTTGGCAGCTCAGTACGAGAGCTGGATCGATCCTATCGCCGTGATTGCAGTTGTGCCTCTGGCAGTCTTGGGAGCAGTCGTGGGCTTGGCCCTTAGAGGGCTGGATAACAGCCTTTACACGCAGGTCGGTCTCGTATTGCTCGTAGGCCTGTCGGCCAAGAACGCCATCCTAGTCGTGGAGTTTGCCAGGGAAAAACAAGCCGGCGGCATGACCGCCATAGAGGCGGCCGTAGAGGGAGCCAAGCTTCGCTTCAGGGCCATTATCATGACATCTTTCGCTTTTATTGTCGGGGTGTTACCGCTGGTGATAGCGACAGGCGCAGGCGCTGCAAGCAGGCGAGCCGTCGGGACGGCGGTTTGTTTCGGCATGCTGGGAGTCACTATGCTTGGGGTGTTCTTCACTCCGCCTATGTACGTTCTGGTTCAGAAGTTCAAGAAGCGCAGTCCTGTCCCCTCGGATGCTCCACTCGTCCAGCACCATGGAACGTGATTAATCGGGGACTCCATTTCTCAGGTTGGTAAGCGTAGAGGACAATCATGAAGAAATTGGCTTTGTGCTTGGCGTTGGTAACCGTTTTCCTGAGCATGGCTTGCATTGCCGGGGCTCAAAAGAGCTTGGGCAGAGGGCAATTGTCAGGGGAAGCCCCGTCTGAGCTGTGCAATGCAATAGAGCAATACGTTGCCCAGATAGACGCCACACGTGCAATCAGGGACAAAGCGAGACGCGAGGCGAAATATACGGAAGCGCAAAAGGAGCTTGCACCTGTACTCAAGCAATACGACAAGGTCCAAATGCTGGATGCAGCAGCCTCGTATGCTCACTATTCCGAACTGGTGTTGACCACAGATCCTGCGGACGTGTCTTTCTCGGATAACGTTGACAAGAGACTAAAATCCCGGACAGACCTCATGGAACCGTGCGCCCCGTTCACAACGCAACGCTGAGGGCTCCGGCCCGGTCAAATGGTCACGGTGTTCCATACCTATTTCGGAGCCAGTCGGCATCGGCCGACAGACAGCACATCTTCATTGTTTCAAGGCTCACTGGTATAATGCGTATTGGGGGCCATCACTGAGGACCGCATTACGACAGGAGGCCTATCCATGGAAATAGCTTTCAACGTGATTGTCGAACGTGATGAGGAAGGATTCTACGTGGCTACAGTTCCGGAACTCCGCGGCTGTCATACCCAGGCCAGGTCACTGGATACGCTCATGGAGAGGGTCAGGGAAGCCATTGATCTGTGCCTCGAAGAACAAGGGCCTCCTGTCGCATCCAATCAGTTTGTCGGAGTACAACGAGTCACGGTGGAGGTGTGAGCCGACTTCCACGCATCGACGGGAAGACAGTTGTCGCCGCGCTTGCTAAAGCCGGATTCGAGGTAACCAGAGTCAAAGGTCGCCACCATTTCTTGAGGCATGCTGATGGGCGAAGCACCGTAGTGCCTGTTCATGAGCGTGAAACGATCGGTCCAAGTCTGTTGAGCAAGATAATCAACGATTGTGACATGACACGAGAAGAATTCGACCAACTTCTGTAAGGGGTTTCCGGAAAAGAGTCGAGGAAAAGTGCGGGAGTTGCCGAGTAATCCACTCGAGATCTCGATGGATAATGAGGAGCCTTCATGGAGCGGCAGCTATTGCAAACAGTGAGTGTCAGCCACAAACTCGAACAGAAATCCAAGCCCGCTCAATCTTTCCGTATACAGCCAATCGGGTATTTCTTCGCCCCCTTCACAATCCCAAGAATGCCTTTCGGATCTCGTCCGAATCCAGAAGCTCGGCTGCAATGCCTGACTTCATGATTCGGCCTGTCTGAAGCACGTACGCCCGATCCGATATCTCCAGGGCTTCACGAACGTTCTGCTCGACCAACAAAATCGTGAGCCCAAGATCCCTGAGCTTGCGCACCGTGTCCAGAACTTCATCAACTAGAATAGGCGCCAAGCCTAGTGATGGCTCGTCCAGCATGAGCACCTTCGGGCTGCTCATAAGACCGCGGCCTATGGCGACCATCTGTTGCTCCCCTCCCGACATTGTGGCTGTGGCCTGATCTTGACGGTCGGCCAAACGCGGAAAGAGATTGAACACATAGTCCAGGTTCCGGGCAATGGAGTCTTCGTCATCAAGGGAGTACGCCCCAAGGAGGAGATTCTCCCGAACTGAGAGCGGCAGGAAAAGCTTTCG
>JACRDE010000259.1 GCA_016212935.1 Desulfomonile tiedjei
TAGCGATAGGCCGAGCCATGATGTCAAAACCGAAGCTGCTCATGATGGATGAGCCGTCTCTCGGACTCGCCCCAATGGTCGCGGCCGAAGTATTCAGAATTATCGAGCAGATCAGAAATGACGGGGTGACGATCTTTCTCATAGAACAAAACGCCAATGCTGCCCTGAAGATAGCGGATTACGCGTACCTATTGGATACTGGAAAAATAGTGCTTGAAGGCTCCGGCGCTCAACTCCTCAACGATCCCAAAATCAAGCAGGCCTATCTTGGTGAAGCTCTCGAATCTGATCGGAAAGATTTGTAAAGGAAAACTTGAATAAATATTAAGAAGTCACTTGACTGCGCGCGCGTGTGGTGGTAGGGAAGGGCCCGGCCTTAACCTCGGGGGAGGGAGGGGCCTTAACCGGCAAACCGGGGGTGAGGATTAATAATCCTCGCCACCGGTTTCATTTTTTTGACCGACAGAGTTGTAGAATGAATTCAAATCGGTCGAAAGCACCTTATAGCCTCCATTCACTTACGAGCAGGAAAAAGTATGAGCAATAGACTGTCATTGCGAGGAGTGAAACGACGAAGTAATCTCAGCTTTAGCTATTGGGAGATTGCTTCGGGCTATACCCGCGCAATGACAGTCTTATGGTGTTCCGCGTGGCCAATCCGCGATTACCTTTGAGAATTCCAACAATTTTTGATTCGGTGACTGACCAAATTTCCACGGGAATGGCAAATTTCCGTGCTCTGGCCCGGCGGTCAAATTATGATAATTCGCCGTTAGACGAACAAAAACCGATTGGTCTGGCAGGGTGGTACGGCAGGACAAACTGCGATGTCCCCAGGTTCTTATTGCATTCCTGTTCGGTCCATAAACGGTCTGGCGGACAAAACCCCCTTTACATCAAGTAATTGATGTTTTATAAAGTTTCTTCACGCTGTTACCTCGGGGTATCGCAGAATAAGCTGCCGAGCGCGAATCCCTTGGAGGAGCGAATTAGTGGAGAAATGAAAAATAACAGGACTCAAAATTCGAAAAGAGAAATCATGAGGGCAAAACCCCAAGTAGAAACAGCAGATAAACCATATCGTACCATATTCCAGGAATATTCCGAAGCCTTCGTGGTAGCGGTAATCCTCGCCATCATTATCCGTGCTATCTTTATTCAGGCATTCAAGATTCCCTCTAGTTCCATGGAACCAACACTTTTGGTGGGCGATCATATTCTCGTGAACAAGCTCAGTTACGGGATTCGCGTGCCATTCACGGACGCGCGGTGGCCCAGATTCAAAGACCCGCAGAGAGGGGATGTTATAGTTTTCATTTATCCTGAAGACAGAACCAAAGACTTCATAAAACGCATTGTTGCCGTCGGCGGAGACACCATAGAAATCCGCAACAAGAAGGTCGTACTAAACGGCAAGGAGGTCCAGGATTCGCACGCGCATTTCTTCAGTAATGTAGTCTTGCCCGGAGCGTTGAACCCGCGGGACAACATGGCTCCGGTGACAGTCCCGGAAGGCAAACTTTTCGTAATGGGCGACAACAGGGACTACAGCCACGACAGCCGTTTCTGGGGATTTGTGCCTGTTCAGGACGTGAAAGGCGATGCGTTTCTGATCTACTATTCCGGGCTTGATTTCCAGCAGGTTCGCTGGAACAGATTCCTGAAAGTTATACGATAATACCGATGCGCTTTCAAAGCAGGAAGATCTGGGGAACCTTTTTTACAAGAAGGGTTACTGCGATTTTCCTTCTCTGACTGCGAATTCGTATTAGCCCAATAATGGGCTGGTATTAGGCCCCCAACCTGAAGCCCCCGAACCTAAGCCTTTTCGAAAGACACGAATCGACGCAAAGCGTGCAATTGGTGCACAGAAGGTTGTTGCCTTCCCTGTAAGGCGCTAATCCCATAGGACATGCGGCTGAGCAGTGGTTCTCCGTACAGCAGGGGGCCTTGGGGTTTTTTGCGCTGTTCTCAATTCTGAGTGTAAAGCGTGCCCGAAAAAGCGAGATAAAGGCACCTGTGGGACAGAAAAGCCTGCACCAGAAGCGAGGCAGAACAGTCAGCTCCAGCAGGATCACCACCACGATGAATAGGACTTCCGGAGAGACCGTTCTTTCTTTGACGAAAATCATTCCCTCAGTGCTGATTATTCCCGGCGCATGCACGTAATTTAGAACGGGAATTGAAACAGCGCCAGCAATCACCGTCCCCAGCATCAAGAACCCGAATCTCACTACATTGGCCTTGAATGAACCCGAAACAGGCAGCTTTTCAGGGAACGAACTCCTGAAAAGCCGCGCTCGCAAGAACCTGCGGAGAACCGCGGCCCCATCTGCCATGAGGTGATAAGGGCAAATCCAGCCACACCAGACCCTTCCGAATAAAAGCGCAAATATGACCGGAAACAGAGCAGCCCCCAAGAGTGGGACTGTGAGCCTGCCGGACGCGAAAAGCGCTTGAAGAATGACCACCGGATCTGCAATCCCGAGGCTGCCTATGTTTATCGCGTAGAAAGTTCCGGTGATAGAGTAGATTTCAAACAGGTTGAGCACAGGAATAAAGAATACAAGAAACAGAGCTGCAAACTGGACGGCTCTTCTGTACGGAGCATACATTAGTCCCAACCCTCTATGGATTTAGGGACCGAGTAAGGAAAATCGAACTTAGGTTGTTCAGTTGTCGCGTCAATTCGCGATTTTTGCTCGAGAAGCCTATCCCCCTTGAGCACCCCCTGTTGTCCTTGTTTTTCAACAGTCACAGCGGACTCGTAATGCCCTTTGGCTTTCCTGAAATAGAACCCAGCTTCGTCCACTCTTCCCATTCCCGTGGGAATGACGTTTATCGCGCGCTTCGGACGCGTTGGGCATCGTTCCACGCATATTCCGCACCCTACGCACGCGTCCATCACCTCGGGGAACAGGTTCTTGCGTAGGACGATTGCCTTATCCTGAAGGGGACAAACATTGTAGCAGGTGTTGCAGAGCGCTCCTATCTTCCGCCCTGTATGGTCGGGAAGCACGTCATGTTCAAGGAATAGATGGCTGTAGCAGATGGACTTATCTATTGCAGCCTTGCCCATGGAGACTTTTTCAGGGCTCACCAGACTCGAGTCGAGCGCCCCGGTAGGACAAAGGCGACAGCACGCCATACAGAGGTAACAAGCTTTCTGTTCGGCAAGAACGTACGGGGTTCCCATGGCGAACCCTACTCCGGCCCTTTTTATGGACCCGTATGGACAGACTTCCAGACATCTGTTGCATCGGATGCAAAGGGCCATGAAAGCCTTTTCGTCCACAGCTCCAGGCGGACGCATGCAGTTCGTCGCATAACTGACAAACGGATTCTCTCCTCGAAGAAAAATCCGTTGAATTAGATCCTTAATTCCTGCCAAAGCAGCTCTCCCGATACTCTGAGCAAAAAAAGGGCTCATATAGCCCTTTGATGACAATCCTGCCAATGTAATAAGGAGGCCTTCCTATCTATGCCGGGCCTATTCACTAGCTTTCAAGCATTTTTTCCACTTCTTCTTCAAAATTCACATACAGATGGGTTATGTCGACTATCTCCGGGATCGCTTTCTTCAACCGGCCGCACAGATCCTCCAGTTCGCCCTGGTTTTCAGCTTCCAGGTTGATCACAAGTTCGGTCTGGGAATCCGATGCCACTCGGTAAGTCACCTGAGGGAATTCTCTCAGCCGCTCAAGAACCGTCTCGTACGAACCAGGTTCTATGAAGAGCGCACTGCCTGTAATGACCATGCAGAGAACCTTTCCTGGTTAGACTTTGCTCGGGAACGGGGCGTCCACGCTCGATATTATGGTCATATCTGCCACATCCTTAGGATCGCCAACTCGTTCGATCTTTACCGCGCATATCTTGAACTCCGGCTGCTTTGAACCGTCATCGAACGCATCTATTGTAACCCGATTGATCATTCTATCCCAGTCCTGATCGAACCAGGGGACGAATAAAATCCCCGGAAGGGAAATCTTCACAACCCTGGCCGGCAAGATATTGAATCCGCGGCGGGACGTCATTTTCACCAGGTCGCCGTTGCTGATCCTGTAAGCCTTCGCGTCCTCGGGATGTATTTCCACATACGCGTTGGGCTGAGATCTTGCTATTTCTGGGACTCTCATGGTCATGGTCCCGCTGTGCCATTGTTCAATGACTCGGCCGGTCGTGAGAAAAAACGGGTATTCCTTGTCAGGTGGCTCTTCCGGACCCTTGTATGGCCTCAGGAACACGTTCGCTTTTCCTTCGTGCTTTTGATCCGCATAGAAGTAGATAAGCGCTTGAGGAGGGACCTTTACTATATCCGGCATGTCCATGATGGGGTCTTTGCCGCGCACGTACCGTATGGCCGTTCCGGGGCTCTTTTCGTTGGGACAAGGCCACTGCAGGCCCTCTTCGGATTTTAGCAGTCTATCGTATGTTATCCCGTAAAGCGTGTGTTCCGTCATTTTTACGCATTCCCGGTAGTCATCCCACGCCATCCTGTAATTTGCCCCAGGATCGTCGCCATTCCAGGGAATGAGCTTTTCGAGGCCCATTCGTTTGGCGATTTGGGCCGCGATCCATAGATCGGGTTTTGCCTCACCAGGAGGTTCCACGCATTTGGACGTGAGCTGGCTGCGGCGTTCCGAGCAACCGAAAACCCCGCCTTTTTCGTAAATGAAAGCGGCAGGAAGAATCACGTCCGCCAATTGCGTGGTCCTGGTCGGGAATATGTCGGCGACCACCAGAAACGAGTCCTTCATGCCCTTGTGGTACTTGTGACAGTTAGGAAGTGATTGGGCAGGGTTCGTGGTTGTAATTAACATGCCCTTGAGAGGCTTGGCTTGATCGCTCTCCGCGCCAAGTTTGGCGAACATTTCCATCGTGTGAAAGCCCGGTTTGGGGTCTATCTTTCCGGCGGGGATTTTCCAGGCTTTTTCCACCTGATCCCTCACAGCGGGATTGGCCACCGGCCGGGTTCCGGGCAGGAGGTGGCATAAAGAGCCCGTTTCTCTTACGCCGCCGCAAGCGTTGGGCTGACCTGTGAGAGAAAAGGAGTCAGCGCCTTCCTTGCAGATGTTTCCGGTGATCAAGTGGAGGTTGTGGATCAGGTTGTTTGCCCAAACGCCTCTTGTCCTCTGGTTGAGGCCCATGGTCCAGAGGCTCATGGTCGGTCCCTTGGTAGCAAAGAGTCTGGCCGCTTCTTTGATGTTGGCAGCAGGACAGCGGGTGATTTTCTCCACGGCCTCGGGAGTGAATTGCTCCAGGAACTGTTTGTATGCCTCAAAATCCACCACCTGGGTGCCTGTGGTGAATCTGCAAAGGTTCTCCACAAACCATTTGTCTGCCCAGTTGTTCTTCACTATTTCCCTTGCCATACAGTGAAAGACCGCCAAATCGGTTCCAGGGTCTGCTGGAAGCCAAACATCTGCGATTCTGGCAGTAGAGGTAAGCCTTGGCTCACACACGATCACGTTGATACTGTCAGGCTCTTTGAGTTTCTGTCTTGCGACTCTCCGGAAGATTAGGGGGTGGCACTCGGACATGTTTGAGCCGACGATGAAGAAAGTCTTCGCCTTTTCAATGTCCGCATAGGATCCGGCGGGCTCGTCCGTGCCGAAAGTGGTCACGTATCCGCCCACAGCAGAAGCCATGCACAGACGCGGGTTTCCATCCACCATGTTCGAGCCGAATCCGCCCTTCCAAAGCTTGTTGAAAGTATAGCTCTCCTCGGTCATGCACTGGCCGGAACCGTAGTACGCTACAGCGTCCTTCCCGTGCTTCTGTTGGAGTTCGCCGAATTTCTTGGCAACGAGGTTTAGTGCCTCATCCCAGGACACCTTCTTGAATTTGTCATCTTCCCCGCGCACCATCGGATACATCAGGCGGTCAGGGTGATACATGCTCATATAGCCCTTGAAGCCCTTAACA
>JACRDE010000260.1 GCA_016212935.1 Desulfomonile tiedjei
ACAAATTTCCGCTCCCTGCCTCGAGCAAGCCCAACCGAGCCCCCGACACGATAACTTGAAGAGTATTATTGAAGTTGTGAGCCATTCCCAGAGCCATTTCTCCCAAAGCCTTGATGCGCTCGTTCCGAATCAACGCTTCCTCGGCTCTTTTTCTGTCTGTGATGTCAACCCAGTAGTGGAGCAGAAGGCCCCCTGAGATGGGTAGCCACCACACGTCCCAGAGGCGGTCAAATAGGCGAGCTTCTCTGCGGCCCGTGACCTCCTTGAACATGAGGGCCTTCTCTGCCAGGCAAAAAGGGCTTTCAGGTTCAAACTGAGCTTGGCTTTCTTCGCGTGGTTGAGAATGGAGATTATTCCTCTCAAAGACCCGGGAGTTGGCACAGAAGTCTCTCCCGCAATTCTTGCCGGGTTTTGCTCCCATTTCCCGAGCAATTCTGTTCGCGACTATTATCGTCTTGCGTTTGTCGATCACTATTGCTGGATGCGGTAACCCGTCCAGAGTCATCTCATTGAGAAAACTGTTTCTTCTGAGCGTGTCTTCACATCGGCGCAATATTTTCTTTCGTGAAAAGTGCATGAGAATTATGGCCTTAGCCTCTTTGATTCTCGACATCGGGCTCACGTTCAGAGGGCCTTCGTGGGGGTCTCCTGCGCATGAGTCGGTCTTGGTACCATGCCGTCTGAATATCGCGACTTTGATTACGTGTTCTCTCGCATCCAGTGCACAGGGAGAGTGTCCTGAGATAGCCACCAGAGCATCAAGATTGGGATTGTCAGCATACTTATGCCAAGTGTCGTCCCCATATCTTGACTGCTCAAACCTGAAACGAGATTCCCGCAAATGGTTTACGACAGCTTAGTGTCACGTTCCGTCATTTAAGGCGGTTATGATCAACCGTGGGCCTTGTCATTTCACGATCATGGTATCGTGGCATACAATCCCATTCAAAGAGCGCGACACTAGGCTGAGTCTAAAGGGCCGCTTGGATCTCAGGAGACCTCTTCTTGATTTGATACCGGACGTTTCCCAGGTTCGCCTTGGTGTCCGCCACACAAGCCAGCACTGCATCTTTCCCCAGGAGGCCCATTACTATGATGCCATTGTTGTACTCCACCATGCCTTGGCTCATTGTGCCGACCTGGAGTTCGCGACCCATGATTTCCGCAGTGCCGATTCCGGTAGAGATAACGGCTCCGACAGCCTCGACGTCCATGCCCGCACCGTTGGAAGCCCCATCTATGACGAAGCCGTCACGGCCGACGATAACGGCAGTATTGATACCCTCGACCTTGATCAGGTCATTCAGCATATCTTTCATGCTTGGCATTTGTCTCTCCTTGGACTAGGTCTATGACCGCAGGTATCGGTCTATTTGTCAAACAGTTCCACCACCAGTCGAGTGTCCCCAGGGTTGCCAACTGGTTCAAGCGATTTTAGTCTCGCCCGCTTGCCCAAGTTTTTTTCCGCTATGGCAATCGTGAGTGCCGCAAATGGGCACCCGAAAGGTGGAATTCCATCTTCCTTCAGTTTCATTGTGAGGGGGAAGAACGAGCACTGAGTTATGTTGGTAGTAAGCTCGTTCCCGTTCAACGAAAAGTTCATCTTCTCACACATTCCGGTGCTAACCATGGTTTCCCCAAGCTTTGTGGAGAGCTTGTTCACGTCATCGACGCAAGAGAAATCCACTCCAAGGTGTGCGAACATGTCGAGGATGTCAGGGGCGGCCTTACGCATTACCGCAGCCGCACCTTCACCCACCACGCCGTAGAGAGCTTTGTATACGCCATAAAGGACGCCCTGAACTGCTCTCACGTCTACCTGTTTCTCAGCCATTTTTCACTCCTTTTCACGGTTTTTTCGCCAGATTGAGATGGCTAGAGATCGCTGGCTCCGCCATCAAAGATGAAGGACTCCATTGCAGGATGTCCAAGACGTACGTGTTATTGCGCCATCAAACACTTTACTGCAGCTTCCATGTCTCCCTCGCGGAGCATTTGCAGGGCCAGCTCCATTCTGCTAACAGCGTGTGCGTCGGTCCCTTCTTTGCGCATTTGTCTGATTCTCTCCCCAATCGCTATTTGCAGCGCCAAAGACTGCTCTTCCTTCGTATCGGAAGCGGTAATCATTTCTTTGAAACGCTGGGCCATCGGGTTGACACTTCTCTTCTCTCTTTTCGGGCTTTCCAAATATCCGGCGGAGGCTGGCAAGACTTCGGAATGTACTGACTGGACATCCCCCGGTTGGCCTGCCACTGTTTCCGCCATTTCCAGAGTGACCTCGGAACCTGTGGCCCCCGCCAAGGCGAGTAACTGCGACACGGACGCCTTCAGTTGACGGACGTTGTCCGAAATGTTTTTGGCCAAGTATTCGAGCACCTCGTCAGCGACGTTCCGGTCCCCAAGAAAATGTCGCAGAATCTCCAGACGTTCGGTCCAGTCTGCCATTTGAAGGCCGATAATAACCCCGCCACGAAGACGGGACAGCAGTCTCAATTCCATGCCGACCAGTTGTGTAGGATAAGCATCGGAACTGATAACCACCCACCGACCGCATCTAGTCATATGATTGAGAATTGAGAATAGCTCTAGCTGGAGTTCTTCGTTGCCTTCGCAAAGCTGAACATCGTCCACAAGAAGGATTTCCATTGAGATCAGCCATTCCCTCAGCTCAGCTTGAAAAAGGGTTCGCCTTGCCCTATCAAACTCTGCTGCCAGGTCTACGGTGTTGACCATCAACACCCGACGCCCACCTGCTTCATTGGTGATGGCGGATAGCAAGTGGGTCTTTCCAAGTCCGACCTCTCCATATATATAGACAGGGTTGTAAGGTGCGTGTACGGAAGTTTTGGATGTAACCAGACGCGCCAGTTCAAGTGCAAAAGCATTCCCTCGTAAGCGCACAAAATTGGCGAAAGTCATCGTTGGGTCCGGCGTAGTATTGAGTAAAGAATGCAAACTAGAGTACTCACCCGATCCTCTGGTTCTCCTGTACAGTTCGACCCTCCTAGCTGCATTCTCGTCCAACAGCCCTTTCTCAACACTAATCCTCAGGAAGTCCGGCAAGTCATCGAGCATCGAGGTCTTGCTTTTTGCGCACATGACTGACTACTCCTCAACCCAGTGTTGCAGCAAGACGTCCCACTGCAATCGACACTGATCCAAGAGATGCCTCCTTGTTCGCTGCCACGATTAGGGCGTCGCCTTCCTGGAGTCCGATGAGAACTACGGTGCCGTGTTCGTCAACCAAAATGGCCCTATTCAGCTTGCCGCGAGGATAGGATTGAAGCAGATTGTGCAGCTCTACTTCCAGCTTCTCAATTCCCTCGGGTGGACCGACCACGCCGTCTGCGGCAGCTCTCAGACTCCCATCGGGTGAAATGACACTTGAGCGCACCACGAAATCTACCGAAGACACGAATTCCTCAAGCTTAGAGGAAAGAATCCCATCTTCCTCCCTGACTGCCTGCGATCTTTCAAGCTTGCGTCTTTGTTCTTCCTCCTTCTGCTCGTCATGGAGCTTGAGGGCCTGCATAACCGCGCGGTGAAGGTCCATGTCGATGGTTTTGCGGGTCGGTGCGACATCGCTGAGAAACTCGAAAGTTCCTTGAGTCCAGCCCACTACGAGCACGAGGGCGTCCAGTCCTTCGTAATTTTCAGTGGACGCATGGACCAATGAGCCTTTGTCATAGGAGAGTCGACCTTCTTGGCCGTCTGCACTGACCACAAGTTCCCCCGTCTTTCGGCCAGCATGAGGAAACTGGACAAGATCGATAATACCTATATCCGCCAATGTACCTTTTAGCGCCATTTGTTGGTCGCCCCCCGAGATGGGATGTCAAAGCTGGAATTTTTGGATTACATGGCGGCTCACCGTGCGGATTGTCTCCATCACGCCTGTGCCTGCCGTAGCAACTGCCTCAAGAACTGGGATACCGTTGAGTCCGAGTTCGCGTTCCAGTGTTCCTAAGGGTAGAACTTCCACCAAGTCGCGCTTGTTATACTGCAAAACCAGAGGGAAGCGCTGCCAATCCAACCCAAAACTCGTAAGGTTGGTCTGCAGCATACAGAAGCTCTCCACGTTGTCTGCCATTCGGCCCTCATGGGAGTCTGCCACAAAGACCACACCATCGGCTCCTTCGAGGATTAGACGTCTGCTGGCTTCGTAATATACTTGTCCGGGGACCGTATACATGTTGAAGTGAACCGAATAGCCTTCTATACGGCCCAACTCCAGGGGGAAGAAGTCGAAGAAGAGGGTCCTTTCTTCAGCGGTGTCTAGAACTACTATGTCTCCCCTTCGGTCCTTTTCAAGCGCTTGATGGATGTACATCAGGTTAGTCGTCTTGCCGCTTAATCCTGGGCCGTAATAGACGATTTTGAATGAGAGCTGCTTATCGCGATAGTTTATGTGGGGCATCAACTGTTCCCCTATTTCGTCTCGAAAATCCGATCGATGAGATTCAGAGCGTATTCCTTGAAAAGAGGAGTACCTATCTTGGCTTCTCTGCTATCTGAACTGGCTTCTCTGCGAAAGGCCTCTTCTAACTGCGGACAAATCCTGCGGGCTTCGTATCGGACGAGGCCGATGCGACTAAAATCCTCGAAAATGATGACCAGCATCTTTGAATCGGCAATCAGTCCTATATGAATGTGACGGTTTTCGCCTTGCTGAAGAAGTATGGAAAACTGAGTCTCGCCGACCATGCGGGCCACTTCTCTGGTGGCTGAAAACATACCGGCCACGAGAGCCGACATGGCTGTGGTGTTCAGGTACGAAGTGTCACCGGCCTCCGCAACGGAGATGCCTTCCTTCGTGACGAGCAGGGCTGTTAGAGCGTTAGTCTTGTCGATCATCTGTTGAAGTATTCGAGAAAAGTCACAGTCTCGTTGCTCCATCGGGTACCCCATGAATAGCTCCTTCTTGCATCATCCTTATGGCCGTCTTGCTCTGAGGCGCACTCCCACGCTCGCTTTGCCCAGTACTGCCAACAAGTCGAAAGTACCCCACTGGCTGATTCAAGTTGGGTCCACAGACTTCAGAGGGCTGCAGTCGCCGGCGTCTCGCACTCGGTACCCCCTGAAATCTGGCTGGAGATAGAGGATGCCTCACCTATATCGATCAGAATCCCTTTCCACTTCGTTGTTGGTTTCGTCTCTTTTTCTGGCCGCCTCCACAAGCAAGAAATCGCCGGGTTTGTGGATTGTAATCTCCTCAGGTTCCACCCAGGGCAGGTTAGCGAAGGTGCCGCCGGAAAAACTTAGGCATCGGTACAGGGCATCCTCTCCCTTCAGTTCTCCGCACTTGGCGTGGAGAACCGAGCCTGAGGCTATAAAGACCAGTCCCCGATCCCCGTTACTGCACACAACCTCCACTATCGCCTGTTTCCCGGACAACATCATGAGCTGCATGTAATCCAAGAGGTCTATCTCGTCGATGCTGCCGCTGAACAACTCCTTTTGCCCTTGGGACCGGAGAACCTCTATGAGCAGATTCGGGTCTAGCGGTTTTTCCAGGTACTGGATGGCGCCTTTGCGGAAACTCAGCTGCCTGATTGCAGGCGAGCCGAATGCCGTCATAACCATGACACGAGTCTGAGGCCGATTTTTTCTTGTCCATCCAGTGAGCTCTATGCCGTTGACTTCAGGCATCCGAATGTCGGTGAGCAAGAAATCGAAATGGCGTGATGCAAGGAGATTAATGGCTTCAGCGCCATTTCCGCTCGTGGTGACGGAAAAGCCCGCGCGAGCCAGGCATCGGCCGATGCCCCACACTACATCGGCATCATCATCCACAAGAAGCAGTGACGGCACAGTATCATTCATGAGATCCTCTCTGTCTTTTCTCATTTTGTTTCACAATATCAGCGAGTTCTATTGCAATTCCGAAAAGGCGCTCCACGTCTTCCTCGGCTAGGCGGCGTATAGCTGGAGGATCGTCCGCCTGAGCCTTCAGATCTCCTTGTAGTGCTCTCAAGCCTGCCAAAAGGCCCGCAAAGCGGTTCCGCACGTGATGGCGGTCGTACCCGGAAGAAGGAGCGGGTCGGTCTTGACCTGGGGGATCACGGCGACTCATTGCTGCAGCAGAGAGATCTTGATCGAGCGCCCTTCGCACAAGGGCCAAAAGGACTTCTTCTCCGTACGGCTTCTTCAGGGAACCGAAAAAGCGGCCATAAACGTTCCTTGGAAGCTCGTTCCCACTAACGACAATTGCCCTCATTTGAGGCAAGCTTTCGGAGAGCTCTCGAACCAATTCCAGCCCGCTCCCGTCAGGAAGTTTTATGTCCACTATGACCACTGAAGGGGATTTACCGGCCGACTTGGCTCGGGCTTCCCGGCACGACACGGCCGTAATCACCTCGATTCCTTGTATGTTCTTCTGGAGGCTGCGTGCAGTAAAATACGCCAGCGTAGTGTTGTCATCTACAATTAGGACCGTTTTCATGCCTGTCTCCCAGTTTGTCGCGCATAAATATGACGACCACATTCATTATGGCCTGGCGCCGCGATCGGAGTCTACCTTGGCAAATGCTTTCGCCTCGGATGCCCCATATTAATTCCAGTGTGCATATGCACATGTGACTGCGGCAGAGTAGCTGCTCTTCAGCGAAAGATGAAATATCTACGCCACATGCAGCACAGTCTGACTTCGTTTCGGGAAGTCGCCCCTAACTGTATTGAGTCTGTGTTATCCGTTTGGTCGCGATTGATACGAGCCGCTGTAACAAAATAGTGTAATCGATGAATGCTTGATCTACCCAAAAGCTTTTGCAGTCTCATAAGCATCTTTCGTGCCAATGTTCGGACGGGAGGCAGAATTGGGTAAATAATATGTTATTTCAGTAAGGTGTGTTTAGGCAGATCTCAGGTCTCCAGAAAAAGGCGCGAGCAAATACGACAGCCGCGTGTGTACATCGCACATAATATGAGTACCTACAGTAATGTCGTTATGTTAGAAAAAGACAAAAGTGTGATGTTCGCACTCGCCATATGCAGCCATGTGCGAAGGTCACTCCTGCATAGCAAGGGCCTTTATTTGGTGAGCCAACGCAAAGCGAGATACACGGAGCAGACGAGCAGCTTCTTTCTTGGAGCCGCCGGACCTGCGCAAGGCCTCCTTGATAAGTGAACGCTTAACGTCGTCGGCAACCTCGTGAATTGAACGATCCGTCGGAAAACTGACTGGGAACAGCCAATCCTCGTAATTCTCTCCAAGCATCAATGATGCAAGTCTCATCGGTCCAGTCCCAGAAAGTATGAGGGTCCTTTCTATCACGTTGCGAAGCTCCCTGACATTTCCGGACCAGTTGTGGGTCACCAAAGCCTGCATGGCTGCCGGATCGATGCTCGGAGCTGTTGGGAGTCCCATCTCCATGGAAAGTTGGGAGAGGATCTGCTCTGACAGGACAGGTATGTCCTCCACTCGCTGACGTAATGGAGGGACTGTAATGGCAAATACATTCAGGCGATAGTACAGGTCCGTCCGGAATCTCCCTGCCTTCACATCTTTTTCCAGGGGTCTGTTCGTCGCGGCAAGGATGCGAGCATTGACCGAAATCTGCCTCTCGCCGCCGACTCTCGTAAAGGACCGAGTGTCCAGAAAGGTCAGCAGCTTAGCCTGAAGTCTGGGAGGCAGTTCTCCTATTTCGTTAAGAACCAATGTGCCGTCTTGGGCAAGCTCTAGGAGCCCTCTCTTTCTGCCCTGTGCTCCGGTGAATGCCCCAGGCTCGTGGCCGAAAAGCTCGGATTCTGCAAGCTCAGCCGCTATCGCCGCACAGTTGATCGTGAAAAAGGGCCCCTCAGAGCGGTTGGAATGATCGTGGATATATCTGGCGATGAAGTCTTTTCCGCTTCCACTCTCACCCAGCATCAGGACGACACTTTCTGAGCGTGCCACGGACCTGGCCTGGGCGAATGTCGAGCGCATGGCTCTAGATGGATAGTTACATTCTAGGACAACATTTCCTTGACCGGATTTACGCATGCACGAAGGTCTTACGGCATTTCGAAGCAGGCTGAGTTCCTCGTCTTTCAGCCGCCGTTGCATTGCATCCTCGACAGCAAGAATCAGTTCGTCGGGGTTGAAGGGCTTGGTGATGTAGTTGCTGGCTCCTCGCCTCATCGCGTCCACCGCGGTCCGAATGGACTCGTAAGCAGTGATGATGATGTAGCGAGCCCCCGGATGCAGATCGCGCAGTTCAGTCATGAGCACGATGCCGTCTGTATCCGGCAGCTTCAGGTCGACCAATGCAACGTCCGGAAAAAAGTCCCTGACGGCTTGACGCGCTGAAGCCCCATCATGCACTCCAAGGGTCTGGTACCCTTCAGCCCGTAACAGTCTTTCGACGGATGATGCCAACTGGACCTCGTCGTCCACAATGAGAACTGAGCCAGCCACGAATCATTCCTCAGCTGTGGGGATGTCTCCTCTGAATGAGTATGACAGATTAGTTGCCCTAAAAACCGGGCAAGTTAAGCAAGAATTCGGCCAGAGGCCAGTTTCTGCCCTCACAGCCCTGCCCCTAATAACCCAACAAAAAAGGCCGGCATTTTGTGCACGCACCTCGCAGTTCGCGCAATCCTTTTCTCCGTTGGGAGGAACGCACGCGTTGGTGCACAAAGATTCCCAACATGGAACTCGGTCTCCCATGGGCAACAGCACCTCAAACAAGGTAAGACCACCCGCGGAATGGAGTCTAATGGAACCACCGTGGCGCTCAACAAGGTCGCTTACAACCGCAAGCCCGAGGCCGGTGCCCAATTCCTTGGTCGTAAAGAACGGTCTGAACAGAGCGGATGCCTGGAGATCCTCCGGTATCGCCAATCCATCATCTTCTACAAAAATTGCCACGATAGAACCTGGAAATTCGGGCGCCAAGGTTTGCTTCTCTCGGTCCCCAATCGGCCTCCAGCCTATGCGAACGTGGTCGCCTGCGCCGCACGCGTCGAAGGCGTTCTGGATCAGATTGGTCATAATGCGTCGCAGGGCTGTTTCATCAGCCATGACGAACATGTCAGGAGGCCCTGGCACCAATTCGTACTGAATCCCTCTGTTGCTTGCAGTCAGGCTGTGAATGCGGAAACACCACCCCAGGAATTCGCCCAGCGGCAAGAATGACGGACTAAGCTCCAGCGGGCGTGCCGCTTCCAAGACGTGTCTGATATTTTCACTTAGCCTTTCCACTTCTTCCAGAACCAGGTCCAGTGTGAGTCGATTGTCCTCAGACAAGGACTCGGTTTTTCGAAGCGTTTGAAGGCCGAGAAAAACACTGGACAAAGGGTTTTTTATATCGTGGCTTAGTTTGGCGGCAAGCTCGCCAACTACTGCCAACTGTTCAGCTCTTTTCCGACGCTCGTCATTGTCGAGGAGCATCGTTATGTCCCTAAATAACACGATGCGAAGATCCTTATCAGGTGCAGCCGTGCTGTTGAAAGCGACGACCTTTCGGCTTCCATCTGGAGTAGTAATAATTATCTGTCGCTGCTCCCACGGATATGCATCGGTGAGCAAAGGTTCGACGTTTGACAAGATTTCAAGTAGGGGTTTGTCCTGCATCTCGTCTGTGATGGCGAGACAAGAGCGTGCATAGTCGTTGGCGAGAACTATTTCCTGGCGGCAGTTCAGCACTAGCAAGCCACTGTTCATATTTGCGAAAATCAGTCTGAGGAATTCTTCCGATTGGGTCAAAGCTTCTTCAGCAAGTTTCTGCTCAGTGATGTCGCGGAAAACCGTGAAACCGACCTGGCCCCAACAGGGATCATCCAAAGCCACCGAATCTGCTATGACATCCCTCGTGGATCCGTCTTTCCGCACAATCTGGAGAGAAAGGTTCGAGGCCCTGCCTTCAGACCAAAAAGCCTCACGTACTTTCGGAAGCCTTTTCATAGAATCGGGGGATAGGAAAATCTCCGCAGGGCGCCCCAGCACTTCCTCCCTGTTGCGACCCAATTCCTGGAGGCACTTGTTATTGATGCTAACGACCTCTCCCCCGCGGTTGCTGGCATACATGGCTACTGGAGCCTCGTCATAGAGCTGACGAAATCTGGCCTCACTCTCTGCTAGCGCTTGTTCAGAGAGCTTGCGATCTGCGATATCCCATGCGAGGTCTGCCAGGAGCGAGACCGTGGAAACATCCTTTTCGTCGTATATATACGGTTTGTTTCCAACCCCAAGTATTGCCACGATCTGATTTGCGCGAAAAACCGGAACGACCAACTCGCGAGCTACTGGTGCATGTCCTGGCGGAAGCCCCTTTCGGTGAGCGAGTGCGGAATAGTCGTTGTGAATCACTGCGCGGCGCTCACGAATGCAGTCTATCCACACGCCCGCGGCGCTCACGCTGTAGTGGAGCCCTTTGCCCTCTGCTGTACACATGTTTCTAAGCGTGTTTGTGGACCAAGCCTGCAATGAGATGGTTTCTTGATCAGCTTGCAGAAAATGGTAGAACCCTATATTACTGTTGGTAAGCGCTTCCGCTTCGTTCAATATCGCCTGGAGCAGTTCTTCCAACGTGTGGCTACCTGCAAACTCCATG
>JACRDE010000261.1 GCA_016212935.1 Desulfomonile tiedjei
CAACGCGGATTCATGCTATCAGTGCCACGGAACCGAGATCAAGGTTGAAGGCAAACGCACACGGGATACCGATCAAGGCGAGATGGAATTCCCGGTCCTTTCCGGATGGCCGAACCAGGGAGTGGGGCGGATCAATCCGGATGGGAGTAAAGGCTCGTGTTCCGCGTGCCACCCAAGGCATCAGTTTGCCATACAGGCTGCTAGAAAACCGTATGCATGTGAACAATGTCACAAGGGCCCGGACGTCCCGGCTTACAGGGCCTATTCGGTGAGCAAGCACGGCGGCCTTTTTTACTCACTGGGGAGCGAGTGGAATTTCAAGGAGGTGCCTTGGAAAGTGGGCCAGGACTTCACCAGCCCGACTTGCGCAACTTGTCATGTGAGTCTTATAGTCACCACTGAAGGCGACCTGGTTGCCAAAAGGACGCATCAAATGAGCGACCGCATCCCTTGGAGAATCCTGGGCCTCATTTATTCGCATCCACATCCCAAGTCGCCTGACACGACAATTATAAGGAATAAAGATGGGCTCCCGCTTCCGACCACTTTGACCGGGGAACCCGCTTCGGATTTCCTCATAGACTCCGAGGAACTCAAGCAACGGCGAACCACGCTTCAAAAGGTTTGCAAGGCCTGCCACGCGTCTGAGTGGGTGGATGGGCACTGGGATCGTTTCGAAAACACGATGAAGACGTCAAACGCCATGACCCTTGCTGCCACGGAGATACTCAAAGGGGCGTGGGACAACAAAGTAGCGGATAACACAAATCTTTTTGATGAGGCCATAGAGAAGAAATGGGTGGAACAATGGCTTTTTTATGCGAATTCCACTCGCTTCGCATCTGCCATGATGGGAGCTGATTACGGAGTTTTCGACAGCGGCCGATGGAGCATGTCCAAGAACATTCAAGATATGCTGGATCATGTGAAATTCCTGATGCGGGCCAAACCTGAAGAGACTCCGGAGAAGGCTAAGAAAAAATAAACATTTAGAAGAGGTGGCTCAAATGGACAAAAACACTTGGAAATGCGAGAAGTGCGGATACACATTTGAATCCGAAGCGACCAAACCTATGCCGGAAACCTGTCCTTCATGCAAGGAAAAATGCGAGTTTCTCAACGTTACTTGTTACGTTCCGGAGTGTGGGCTGAAAGGGCAGGATCCTCGCTTGGGTTGAAGAATGGTCGGCATAATTGAGACCACGGCGACCAAGAACGACCATGTACTTGGACAGCTGCCATCAGATTACTACATTCAAGTGCAACAACTGGCGATTTAGCCACATACGCGCCGGGGTGAGGCGTTGTTTCCGGGCGCCTGACCCCACAATAACACGGAATCGAGAAACGGAATGAAAGTCCTGGGAATTTACGGGAGCCCTCGGAAGGGGGGCAACACGGACATCCTGCTGGATGAAGCTCTGAAAGGAGCCAGTTCGGCAGGCGCTGAAGTCTCCTCCATCCGCAATTGTGAGTTGAGCATCTCAGGCTGCCTGGAATGCGGTGGTTGCGATGACACAGGGGTTTGCGTGGTTGAGGACGACATGCAGTCGGTTTACCAGCAGCTCCTTGACGCTGACGTGATTTTCTTGGCTTCGCCTATCTTCTTTTATGGAATAACCTCCCAGGCAAAAGCGCTCATAGACAGGTGTCAAGCTCTCTGGTGCAGGCGATCCCTAGAAAAGACGGCTGAAGAGCGAAAGACCTTGCAAGGGGGACGGGGGTATTTGTTGGCTGTAGGTGCCACAAAGGGGTCTAACCTTTTTGAGGGCGTTCAGCTGGTTGCCAAATACTTCTTTGATGCCCTGGACATGAGTTATGAAGGCGGAGTCTTTGTCAGATCCGTAGAAGGTAAGGGTGATATGGCAAAGCATCCCGATTCACTGAAACAGGCTTTCGATCTCGGCGTTTCGGCCGTGGCCGGCAGTAAACAGAACGCTTAGTCTTGAATTCCGCGTCGAGCCCATCGCCGCGGATCGTTCCTCCTCCGTGATTTCACTGGAGGCATAGCTCATTTGTGCTCCAATGCGTGTGCGGAGGGGTATTTATTTGGAACGAAAGGAGTATGGCTCCACTATGGCAAAAGCATTGGTAATATTTACAAGCAGAACTGGCCAAACGCAGAATATTGCTGAGTTCATAGCTGAAGGCATACGATTCTGTGGGGTAGATGCAAAAGTAGCGAACGCAAACCAGGTCCAAAAAGAAGAGGATCTTCAGGGCTACGATGCATACGTGTTCGGTTCCGCTACTTATCACGGAGAAATGATGCAGGCAATGAAAACAGTATTGTTCCTTGCCGCGAAACTCGCACTTGAAGGAAAAGTAGGGGGGGCTTTCGGGGCATTTGGATGGAGCGGTGAGGCCCCAGACCGCATCTATGAAACCATGGAAAACATATTCAAGATGGACATGGTAGGAACTCCGCTGCGCCTGAAGTCTTCTTCTTTGCAGGGTGGCTCCAGGATGGCTCAGGATTATGGAAAGGCCATTGGCGAGAGGATCACGACAAAGTAGTTGCCGAAAATGGCTTGCTTTTTTTGCGGACGGTTTTCTAATAAAAAGGAACATTTTTGCAGGGGGGAGTGTTACCCCGGGCTGAATTCACATGGAATGAGAAAGGTAATAAAACATGAAGTATGTGTGTCAGGTATGTGGTTATGTTTATGACCCGGCTGAAGGCGATCCTGATAACGGCGTGAATCCAGGCACTTCTTTTGAGGACCTTCCCGGTGATTGGGTCTGTCCTGTGTGCGGAGCGGACAAGGACAGCTTTTCCCCGGAATAGTCATTTGCATTGAGGCCCCGCGACCGAGCGCGTCTGGGGACTGTTTCTCAGGCACGCTCTTTCGCTTAAGTCCGGTAAAGGACTCAATGAGAATAGCGACTCAGGCTTCCGTGCCGAGTCTTTAATAACACCGACGGAGCGAGATCGTTTTTATGGATTGTGTTTGATGGATCGTTCCGCTGGAAGACAATTATTTGGCAGTCTTGTACCGATGACCAATCAAAGAAGAACATCCTGGCCTCCGTTACGGCCGGGTCTCTGAAGCGAAGTCTGGCCGTGCCGTTAGCAGCGTAGGAGAATTGCCGGAAAAAGCAACTCTGCGACCCTCACGGACTATTCGTTTGAAGGCGCATTCCTGTGAAAACGAGTTGCTTGGAACCGGCAAGATGCCGGTCCTACGGAATGTTTTCAGGTTTCGTTGTGGCGGTTTCCGCCATGCAGTTCGTATTACATAATTCGTAATCTCATGAGACGATTTGGGACCATTTTCTCCACAGAGAAGATTCCTGACAGAGTCCCCCATGAAAACAAATACGGAGGATAACATTGCGATCCAATGTTGAAATAAAAGAAGGTATCCACTGGGTAGGGGCCGTGGATTGGAGTGTTCGTGATTTTCACGGCTATTCCACCATGAAAGGCACTACTTACAATGCTTATCTCGTCATGGATGAGAAAGTCACTCTTTTCGACACGGTCAAGCATTCGTTCAAGAACGATCTGCTTCACTGCATATACAAAGTCATAGAGCCTTCAAAGATCGACTACCTGGTGGTGAATCACGTGGAACCGGACCATTCCGGTTCGGTAGCCGAGATGATGGAAATCATAAAACCCGAAAAACTGATCTGTTCGGCAAGGGGTAAGAAGGCACTCCTGGACCACTATCACAGGGAAGATTGGCCGTACGAGGTCGTGTCCACAGGACAGGAAATCAGCCTCGGCAAGCGCACTGTCCAGTTCATAGAGACAAGGATGCTTCACTGGCCCGACAGCATGTTTTCCTATTTGAAAGAGGATGCGGTACTGATTTCGAGTGATGCTTTCGGTCATCACTGGGCCACCAGTGAAAGATTCAACGATCAGGTGAATTCATCTGAACTCATGGACCATTGCAAGAAGTATTTTGCGAACATACTACTGCCTTATTCATCGCTCATCCAAAAGCTCATTGCGGATGTCGGCAAGCTGGGCCTGAAACTGGACGTGATTGCTCCTGATCACGGAGTAATCTGGCGTGAAAATCCGATGCAGATCGTGGCTGCTTACGATCAATGGAGCAAACAGATTCCCAAGCGCAAAGCGCTGGTGATTTACGACACCATGTGGAACAGCACTGAAAAGATGGCTAAAGCAGTCGCTGACGGACTTGTGGAAGGTGGAATCAGTACGCAACTGCTGGATCTACGCGCCAATCATCGCAGTGATGTAATAACAGAACTACTTGAAGCGAAGGCGGTGGTTCTGGGGTCATCGACCCTGAATAACGGCATATTGCCCAAGATGGCCGACATGATCTGCTACATGAAGGGCTTGCGGCCTGCGAACAAGATCGGAGCGGCTTTCGGATCCTTCGGATGGAGCGGTGAAGCAGTGCGCCTTTTGAACACGGCTCTGGAGGAGATGAAGGTCAATGTGGTCCATCCAGGTGTAAGCCTGCAGTTCGTGCCGAAACACGAAGGGCTGCACCAGTGCGTGAACATGGGACGAGAGCTGGCGAAGATCATCAAAGAGAAGGTCTAGGGGGTGATCGGCTTGCAAGCGGCCACATAGCCGCTTCCAATTTCCGATTGACCCATGGATCCGGGCTCAAGTGGGACGGCATCTGAAACTGTCTCAAGATTCAGAGTCAACCGGAAATCGTGCTACGCTGTTCAGAATTCCTCGTTCCCAGGCTCTGCTTGGGAATGCGTGACCTGGAGGCTCTGCCTCCATTATCATGGCGAAATATGCTATTTCCGGGCAGAGCTCGGGAACCAGCACGTTCACAACTTTAGTGGCACGCTTCTCTAGGTTGAGATAATTTTGAGACAGTTTCATTCTGCCGGTCGTCACCTGTGAGCCAGCCACGCTCCAGTCCTATCGACGGCGGCAAATGTCTTATATGTATGGCTGAGCATTGCTGCAGGTCAAGACTTCCGACGAATGGTGATTGCTGACCCTTGATGGTGGAGGCAGTTTTTTGGAAACCGGCAGAATAGGCGGCAGAGTTCTCAAGCGTGTCGTGCTCGAACTCCTGCAGGCAGACGATTTCTGCGAGAGCGTGCGAGAATTGGAACGTCTGCCGGCAAGGCAGGTGATCAATCCCCTTTTCGCTTTTCTTTTACATGCGGATGAAAGAGTAAGATGGCGGGCCGTAGCGGCCATGGGCCAAATAGTAGAAGGCCTGGCCCGGGAAGACATGGAATCGGCCAGAGTCATCATGCGCAGGCTCATGTGGAGCCTGAACGACGAATCGGGCGGAATAGGATGGGGCGCGCCCGAAGCCATGGCCGAAATTATGGCATCCGATGAGGGACTTGCTCGGGAATTCGTCCGAGTCTTTGTCTCTTATTTTAACCCCGAGGGCAATTTCCTTGAGTACGAGGTACTGCAGAGGGGCCTGCTCTGGGGCCTCATCAGGCTCGCCTGTGTGCGGCCGGCCCTGATCCAGGGCACCGACGAGCACCTGACTCAATACCTGGGATCGGGCGACCCCACTGTTAGAGGGCTCGCTGTGTGGGCCGCCGGTCTGCTGCGAGCTCAAGACTGTGTGCCTGCAATCAAGGCCCTACTGAAGGATGAATCCGAAGTGAGGGTATACTTCGAGGATCGGTTTACAGCTTACTCAGTAAGCGAATTGGCTAAACAGAGTCTCAACATGATTGAAACCGCAGATTTCGTGGCAACCTGATTCATTGCCGCTTTTTCGGGAACTTTGGAGCACACGATCTACTCGTAAATCGAACAAACAGGGAGAACACCTAATGGACGTACTTATGTTGTCCCGACTTCAATTCGCAGTGGCCACCATGTTCCACTTCATATTTGTCCCGCTGACCCTGGGGCTTGCTGTGCTGGTGGCCATCATGGAAACGCTTTACGTCAGGTCCGGCGACGAAGAATATAAAAGAATGGCAAAATTCTGGGGAAAAATCTTCCTCATCAATTTTGCCGTGGGGGTAGTCACCGGAATAACCCTGGAGTTTCAGTTCGGTACCAACTGGGGCGTATATTCTAAATACGTGGGTGATTTTTTCGGATCACTTTTGGCGATAGTGGCCACAACTTCATTCTTCCTGGAATCTACATTCATAGCCATATGGTTTTTCGGCTGGAAAAAACTCAGTCCGAAGGTCCACGCGTTGTGCATATGGCTTGTGGCAATAGCTTCTACGGGTTCGGCTTACTGGATCCTTGTGGCCAATTCCTGGATGCAGCATCCCGTGGGGTATGTCATTCGCGGGGGCCGCGCTGAAATGGTCGATTTTTGGGCAGTAATAAGCCAGCCTTTCGCTATTCTAACGTTTCTGCACAACGTTTTTGCCGGATACATTGTGGCGGCGTTCTTCGTGATGGGAGTGAGCGCGTATCATCTGTTACGAAAGAGCAACGTCTCGTTCTTCTCCAAATCGTTTAGACTCGGGTTGATCTTTGCGGTCGTGTTCACCATAGGCGAAGTGATTGTTGGCGATTTTCACGGAAAATACATGGCAGCCGCCCAACCCACGAAGCTTGCTGCCGTGGAATCAGTCTGGGAGACAGGCCGAGGCGTTCCTTTTTCCATGCTGGTGATACCTGACGAGGAAAACGAGCGCAACTTAGTGGAAGCAATTCAAATTCCCAAATTCATGAGCTGGTTGGTTTACGGCGACTGGAATGCCGAGATCAAGGGCCTCAAGGCATGGCCAAAAGAGGAAAGGCCGCCAGTAACCCTTGTGTTCTGGTCGTTCAGACTGATGGTCGGCCTTGGTTTCCTGTTCGTTCTGCTCGCTCTGATCGGAATGGTAAGGTGGAACAAATTGGAATCAAGTCCCCTCTATCTTCGAGTGATGATGTATTCGATCCCGTTGCCTTACATAGCGTCTGAGTTGGGTTGGATCGTGACTGAAGTCGGCCGACAACCGTGGATCGTGAACGGAGTGATGAAGACGTCCCAGGCCGTATCACCTATTGCTTTCTCTCAGGTCGCCACGTCTCTTGTGGCGTTCATAGTCCTGTATTCGCTTCTGGGCTTGGCAGCCTTTGTCATCATTATCAAATTCGCCCGCAAAGGGCCTGAAGCGGCCGCCGCGTAGGCCTTGAAAACTGGAGGTTGAGCCGTGTTGGAAACTATATGGTTTTACATCTGGGGATTGCTCTGGGCCATCTATTTCATGCTCGACGGCTTCGATCTGGGACTTGCTACATTGAGGCCCTTTCTGGCCCGAAACGACACTGAAAACCGAATCATCTACAATTCCATGGGCCCGTTCTGGGACGGCAACGAAGTATGGCTAATAACCGCAGGTGGCGTCACTTTCGCAGCGTTTCCGACCACGTATGCGGTAATGTTCAGTACTTTGTACACTCCACTGCTGATGTTGTTGTTCGGGTTGATAATCCGGGCGGTGTCTTTCGAATTTCGCGGAAAGGGCGACAGCCAAGCGTGGAGGAAACTGTGGGACACCTGCCAGTTCATAGGCAGCTTTGGGCCTGCCCTTCTGCTAGGCGTCGCATTTGCCAACATATTTCAAGGAATTCCCTTTGATGACAAGGGCGTGTTCCACGGTACGTTGTTGACACTGCTGAATCCATACGGACTGGTGGGAGGAGCGCTTTTCGTGGTGATGTTTGCCGTTCATGGAGCCATTTGGCTGGCGATCAAATCCGAGGGAGATCTTCACGCAAGGGCGGCTTCTTTTGCTGCGAAACTCTGGGTGGCGTTGCTGGTGATAGCCGTAATCTTCTTGATCCACACATGGTTCGCAACTCCGTTGTACAAGAACTATCTTGCTAGCCCAGTGCTTTTCCTGATTCCTCTCGCGACGGTTGCGGCTCTTCTGGTCACACGGCTTTTTATTGGACAGGCACAGTGGTGGAAGGCTTGGTTTGCATCCTCTGCGACCATAATGGGCGCGACAATGTTCGGGGTCGCTGGACTATATCCGAATCTGTTGCCCTCCAGCCTCAACCCGGCGTTCAGCCTGACCGCGTTCAACTCGTCTTCCACTCATTTGACCCTGACGATAATGCTGGTGGTGGCCTTGATATTCGTGCCTATCGTTATCGCGTATCAGGCATGGGGATATTACATTTTTAGAGAAAAACTAAACGAAGAGTCACTCTACTCGGACGAGGCCTATTAATAGAGCGAGACAATTCGGTCGAAGAAATATGAATATCTGGCTGATAGAAAGGATGATGCGCCATGAATGAACGCAATGGACTGGTTACCATGAGAGGGAATCCTGTGACTCTGCTGGGCGACGAAATCAAAATAGGGAGCCCGGCACCTGATTTCACTGTCGTGGGGACCGATTTGAAGCCAGTGAGCTTTTCTTCTTTCAGGGGAAAAGTGTGCATACTATCCGTGGTTCCTTCTCTGGATACTCCGGTTTGTGATATGTCTACGAGGAGATTCAACGAGGAGGCAGCGGGTCTCGGCCCGGATGTACTGATACTTACCATAAGCATGGACCTTCCGTTCGCTCAGGCCAGATGGTGCGGTGCAGCGGGAGTGGAGCGCGTCACGACTCTTTCCGATCATCGCGATGCCTCATTTGGGACTACCTTCGGGGTGCTGATAAAGGATCTGCGGCTACTGAGCAGGGCCGTGTTCGTAGTGGATCGAAACGGTACCGTACAGTACTCGGAACTCGTCAAAGAAATAGCGGATTCACCGAATTTTGATGCGGCTCTCACTGCTGCAAGAAAGTTTGTTTAGTAAATCGGATGAAAATACTAGGGGCGGCAAGTCGGACCTTTTGTCGCGCAAAAAGACGTCTTTGCTCTTAAACTGTTCCAAAGAATCACTCAATTTGGGATAGTATAGACTCGACACGGCCGGATTGTCGGTCTTGCGCTTCCCATCGAGGAAAAGTTTCATACGGAGGTAGTAAATATGCAGCAATGGAAATCGGTGGACGAAATTCTGGATTTCGCCATAGGTCAGGAAGAAGAGGCCGCTAAATTCTATACCGAACTTTCCGGTCGAATGGACAGACCGTGGATGAGCAAGATCTTTCAGGACTTTGCAAAGGAGGAAATGGGCCACAAGAAGAAACTCCAGGACATCAAGGCTGGGAAGTTGCTGTTATCAGCGGAAAAGAAAGTCCTGGATCTCAAGATCGGGGATTACCTGGTCGACGTTGAGCCCACCAGCGAACACCTGGACTATCAGCAAGCCCTGGTAATAGCCATGAAAAAGGAGAAAAAGGCCTTCAAGATGTACTCTGATCTGGCCGACGCCACCGATGATGCCAATATCAGGGCCGCTTTTCTTTCTCTCGCTCAGGAAGAGGCCAAGCATAAACTTCGTTTTGAAATTGAATATGATGACGTGATAATGTCGGAAAATTAACGATTTGTTGATCACAGGAAAAACATTAAGGGGATATCGCGCAAATTCTCCTGCTTCCCAATCGAGAATCCCCGGCCAAAGCTGAGGATCGTACTGAAATGACAACAAAAAAAATCCTGACCGCGGCCATTGCCGTGGTCGGGCTCATCATAGTTCTCATGTGGAGCCAAGGCGGGTTCCACTCGAAGGTTCCGGGAGGCAGGACTGCCTCTGAAGCAGGGAAATCCGGCGCTCCCAAAACCGTCAAAGCTGAACTGATTCGCACCGCGGGGCAGGTCACTGTTTCCGGAACGGTGGTTTCCAAGGAAACTGCCCGGATTGCGGCCAAGGTTCAGGGGTACGTAGTGGAACTCAACGTCGACGCGGGAGATAAGGTGAAAAAAGGGCAGGCGCTCCTCCGTATCGACAGCAAAGAAATGCAAGAGAGAGAATCTCAGGCGAAAGCCTTTCTGGAGAGCGCAAGGGCCGATCTTGTGAAAGCCCGAAACGACTTCGAGCGCTACAAGATTTTGTTCGAAAAAGAATCAATATCCAAAAAGGATTATGATGACGTTTCCGCGAGGTACCAGACCGCTCAGGCGGCAGACCTCAGGGCCCAAGCGTTTCTGGACGAAGCAGCGACCATGCTCTCGTACGCCACGGTCACCGCTCCTTTCGACGGAATCATAGGTGAAAGAGACGTCAACCTGGGCGATCTTGCTGCTCCGGGCAGGGCACTGTTCAGCATATACGCTCCCAGTACTGTGGAACTGGTCGCCCCTGTGGGTGAGCAATATTCGCCTTTTCTGCCCGCTGGTGCGCCGGTCGAGGTGGCGGTCCCTTCATTGGGGCTGAAACAGGCTTCTTCGATTCGAGAAGTCGTGCCCATCAGAGATGAGAAAACCAGAACAATCACAGTCAAGGCCCCGTTCTCAGAAGCACCCGGTTTGGTTCCCGGACTCTACGGGACCCTCAGTTTCGATACCCGGACGAGCGAAGTAATAGTCGTTCCCTTATCCGCCATTAGCTCGGTTGGTCAACTGGAATCGGCAAGAGTACTGGAAGACGGACAAATAAAGACGCGCCACGTGAAAACCGGCCGAAAATTGGATGATAGAGTGGAGATACTATCCGGCCTGACAGAAGGCGAACAAGTGGTTGTGGAATAACTTATGCTTCGGGCTTGTCGCGATTCCCAAGAATGATGAAGTATTCGTTCAGTTAGGTGGGATGGCGGTGATGGCGCAAGACGAGCCACTCCGGCAGATGACAGTCAATGCCCTCATGATGACGCCGAGAACTGCGCTGTTCGCGACGGCAGCGCTGTGGGTCTTCGCGTTGGCTCTATCGGTAGCTGGCTTGCATCTCTCGGTCGGGCGCGTTCTGCCGGTTCAGGACGTGCTGAGAACTTTGTCCGGGCTGCCACTGTCGCCCACAGTCCTCGCATTTCCTGTCTTTCGTGCTTGCGGCTGGCTCTTCGACCGGTTCGCCGTCGACGGTCCTGTTGTTCCGATCGCGGCAGGGTTCCTCTGGGTAGGTGTCCTTGCCGGCTACTGGGGTTCCCTCAGTTGGCTCTCCTGGCGTGCCGGTGTGGGGCGGTCTCGTCGGGCATTCGTGGTTCTCGCAGTTCTGCTCACTGCCTCATCCCCTTTTTGGCTTCTAGCGGTCGCCTGGATGGCGGCATTCTGAACCAATGACGCTGCCAGGTCATCCGCCGCTGGTATAGCTAATGGACTGAGATTGCAATGAGAGCGCATTGAAGTTGGCGGTGGGAGAAAGTGTGGCGAGTTATGTCAGAGGAATCCTTGGACCTCGTAGAGCTTCAATTTGCCTTTCACTCCTTTGAGGGGCCTGGAAGCAACTTTCTGCACTGAAAAGGCGTCGGCGTCCGCTATCTGCTCGTAGGTTTCCATACCGATTAGTATCTGATCGGGTTCGGCCGCCTGGGATATCCTCGAAGCGAGGTTCACGGCATGCCCCAGGATAGTGTAATCCATCCTTTCATCGGAGCCGAAGTTCCCGACAATTGCAGGACCTGTATTTATTCCGTAACGTACCCTGAAACGTAATTCCTTTGGAAGCGCCAGGACCGCGTGCTCTAGTCTTTCGCGAATCTTGAGAGCGGAGCGTACAGCCCTAACCGGTGCGTCCTCCTGGGGTAGGGGAGCGCCGAATATTGCCAGTGCAGCATCTCCGATGAATTTGTCCAGGGTGCCCTGCTCATTAAAGACTATTTGATTCACAATCTTACAGAATAGATTCAGGATCTCTTGAAGCTGCTGCGGACGGCACGACTCGCACAGCGATGTGAACCCGACTATGTCGCAGAAGAATATCGTGGCCACGGTTTCTTTGACCGCTAGGTCAGCCGCGCCTTCGAGAATAAGGTCCACGATCTGAGCAGAGTGAAAACGACTGAGGTTCTGCCGAATGACAGCGCTCTTCACTGCTTCTTCCCGCAATCTTTCCGTCAGCTTCCATCTCTGAATGGCAAGTGCCGTCTGGTGGCCTATGGCTGTGAGAAGATCCAGGTCTTCCGACTGGTATCCACCCACAATGTCCAGGCTGTCCACATAGATGACTCCCAGAATAGTCCTGTCTTCCCAAATGGGTGCAGCCATCACCGATCGGATGCCGTCTATGATCACGCTCTCGCCCATTTCAAAGCGAGGATCTTCCAGCGCATTTTCAGTGAGTATCGCCACGCGATCTTTCAGGATGCGATTCACGATGGTATTGCTTATCGGCCTTATGGTGCCTTTGTCGTCCGTAGACTTTTGCTTTATGGGAACTGGAGTCTCGTCCCTGTCTCTCAGCAGAATGGTGGCCTGTGACGGAGAAAAAATATCGAATATCTGGAGCATTATGTAATCGAGTATCTCGGCCATGTCTTTGGTCGTTACAAGTTCTTCGGTGATTCTGTACAACGTGACGAGATTTCGATTCAGACGCTCTCTTCTTATTTTCGTGGGTATGCGTTCGACTGTGGCCTCGGAGAGATAGTTGCTGATCATGCCGAGCGGCTTCACAACGATTTCGGCTTCATGTCTGTGGACGGATGGCTCAACTTCAGAATAGTTGATTTCCGCATTCTCGGTCTGAACGCTCAATTGCTCTGCAGGTCGGGATTCAGGCTGAAAAAACAATCGAAACGGCCCCACCTGTATTACGTCGCCAGTCCTCAAGGAACGCCTGTTTTTTATTCTGCGGCCGTTGATCCATGTGCCGTTGCGGCTTTCCAGGTCCTTGACGACGAATCTCCTACCTTCCTTAAGAATGATACAATGATTTCGTGAAACCATGCTGTCCACGAGGCGCAAATCGCATTTTTCGTGGCGTCCTACCATGGTTTGCTCGCCATTGAAGCCCTGCTCGATTTCCTGGCCGTCTGGTTTATTTATGAGTAAGCTTAACATTTCGAACTGTGCTTCCATCCTTAGCCGAGGGTCACGAAATCGATCAACTTCATGAGGTTCTTTTTCGCTTCTTCGCTGATACGCAAGATTTCGAATCCGGAGACATAGTAGCCTTGAGGGTTTTCTTTTCTGGTCCAGCGGCACACCACTTCGAGGTACAAAGGGGAACTCTTGATGTAATCAGATGCCTGGATGACAAGGGTTTTGGTAGACTCGGCGTCTACTTTGACGCCAAACAATTGAACTCCCCCTTCGGTAATATCTTGAACCAGCCCCAGAAATCTTCGTGTCTGAGCATCATAAGCTGGAATCTTGAACAACATTTATTTTCTTTTGAACTGTCTACGGTTTTCCCATGAATCCATAGGACACTCTCCGCTTTTTCCCCTCCCGAAATTCCTGCCGGAATACTCAACGTTCAATTCAGGGAGAGTATAATTCCTCATATTTCTCTGAAGCCACCCCTGCGAGTTCGAAGCCCCTATGGCCGCAACTCGAAACGGGCAAACAGGGACGTCTGTTATTTTCTTTTCTTGATCACCTTCTTCACCTTTTCCTTCAGGGTGTTTTCCAGAATTCGATTTACCGCCCTATTAACAAGAAATCGGAATGAACGGATCAGATTTTCAGGATCCTTGGTTTTGTTGAGCTTTTTTGCCAGGGAATGACCGGCCTTGGCTATGGTCTTGGCTTGCTGGTCTACCATTTTGTAAAAGGTAGCAGAGTCCTTTATTTCCAGTTGGTGCAGAATCGCCGGATCATCGTCCGGGAGACCTTCTGCTTTACGCACGATTGATTTGTATTTCTCGTAACGATTCAAGATATGATGAAATGAGGAAAGGGGATCTTCCTCGGATTCCGTCAGGCTCCTGTCGAGGTAATCGGAGACCTCCAGAAGAAAACGTATGGATTCGGGGTGAGCCCGTGACATTCTCTTGACGACGTATTCCAAGACTACTCTCATCGAGAGCGCAGCGAAATCCACAATCACGTTATCCTGAAATCGGGTCCGCATTTTGTGTATTTCGTTTGCCAGCACCGTTACGGAACGCCTCGAGATTTCCCACTCCAGCGTAAGTATCGCTTCCTGCAGTTTCCTCACCGGAGACGCAGCAGCGCTCCTGGCATGGGGTTCAGCTGTAGGAGCCGGGGGTGCGACTCGAGCGGGAGCTTTTGCTCTGTGCTCAACTCTGGCGGGCGTCGGCGGCGAAACGGCAACTCCCGGGGTTTCAAATGCCCTTTCCTCCAGGACTGTGTGCATGTGCTTCTGAATCTCCAGAGCCATGGCATCATCGTAGGAGGGTGCCGGAGCGGCCGCGGGTTCAGCTGCCACGCGGTTCTTTACCGCCGGAGGAGGTGTTCGTTTCTTTTGCAGGGCGTGTTCTGCCACGTGCCTTTTGAAGTCTTCGTCGTCAGGGACCTCTGACTCTCCAACTTCCAATTGTGTGGTCTCGGGAGGAGGAGCTTCCAGCTCTTCGACGAACAGAGTGTCTACTGCGAGGTCGATTGCTCTATCTGTCTCGTCATCGCCGGAGGTGACAGAGGAAACTGAGGTGGGCGTTTCCTGGAACGCACTCATGAACAGGCTGTCCACTGCCTCGTCCAAAGACGGACCATCGAAAGTGCTGGAGCGGCCTGAGCGAGTCGGCGGGGGCGGCTGAGTTGGGGCAACCTTCGGCTGCGGAACTGGAGCAACCTTAGGCTGCGGAGAGGGGGAGACCTTGGGCTTCGGCGGCGGAGAAACCTTCGGCGGCGGGGCAAATGTCGCGGTTTCTTCTTCGGTCGGAGCCTCCACGAAGAACGTGTCTACCGCCCTGTCAATAAGTTCGTCCAGATCGTCGGTTTCGTCCGGCCTGGCCATGGACTCTCTCTACTTCAATGCTATGAGGCTCTGAGCTTGTGGTGCACAGATTTTATTGTTATCTTGCTGATTTCACGCAACGTCTCAAATACTCCCGGTCCTTGCAGGGCGCTGGCTAGAACGGTGGGCGCCGGATTCTTCAGTATCGAATTCAGGTCGCGTTCCATTGCTTCTCTCGACATCACAGGGATGACGCTGCCTTCCAGGTCACGTTTGTTCAACTGAAGCACGAGTGGCAGTTCATCCATATCCAGGTTGTCATCAGCCAAATTTTCTCTGAGATTCTGGAGGCTCTCTTTGTTAGATTCCAGTTGAACCTCCATGGAATCAGCCACAAAAACCACACCGTCCACACCTTTCAGGACCATCTTGCGGCTTTCATTGTAGAGGACTTGACCCGGCACGGTGTAGAGCTGCACTCTGATGTTGAATCCGCGTATCTTTCCCAGCGATAGAGGAAGAAAATCAAAGAACAGCGTTTTGTCACCTCGAGTGTCGATGGATATCATCTTGCCCATGAATTGAGCGTTCATCTTCTGGTTAACGTAGAGCAGATTCGTAGTTTTTCCACATCTGCCCGGTCCGTAGTAGACTACCTTAACCTGAATTTCTTTAGCGCTTTTGTTGATGAACGCCATTCGCTAGACCTCCCTCTTTGGGAGCTTCTTCTCAAGCACCTGGGCAACCTCGGCAATTTTTAGGCGCAGCAATCCGAGAGACAACTGATTATTGAAAATCGTGACAATTATGTACTCGGCTCCCACGCGAAGGAAATGAAATGATTCGTTATGCCCTTTGTAAAAGAGCAACACGAAATCCGTTTCACCGATGAGGCGTGCAATCTGTTCCGTAGCAGCGAAATTCGCGGCAGCGACAGCAGCAAGGGAAACCACGTCAAGATCTATCTTGTGCCCTACGTTGCATATGAGAGAACCGGCGCTGTCGATAACAAGGACCGAGGAGATACCTTCGGTCATCACTTCCTGACTAAGATAATTCCTGACGTCTTCCAGGATGTCTACGCTGACCACTATGTCAGCGCTGCGGCCAGTCTTTATTCTCTCCGCCTTGTCGAGTTCACGGTCTAGCATTGCCTTTTCCAGTAATGCGTCCGGTGATGAATCTCGGCGCGGTCCGGCCAACTGTTCCATCTTGGTTACCTCTGGCAGAAAGGCTGTTTCAAATTCCTCAGCTCTGAGATGGCCTGCTTGGATTTGTGCTATGATTTTAATGTGTTGGGCCAGTCGGTTTTTCAGGTCTTCGTTGCCTAGGTGGTCCGCTGCGGAGTCCAGGATGCCCAAGAGTTTCTGGACCCTATCTAGCGACTCGGGCTGATCGTTAGGTTTCGAAGTGAGCTCCTGAACATACTTGCGCGAAGCCTCCGAATAGGCCCATAACAGAGATGGAAGCTTGCCGAGGATCTCAACTTTTTCCGACCCCTTGAAGATATCCTGATATAAACTGTCTTGAGACATCATTCCAGGTAATCCTTTGACGGCCATTATCTCGCACTGCGCTACATCAGTGGTTTTTGCGTCACCGGACTCTCCGAGTTTGTCCGTGATCAATAGGGCCATTTTCGTGCTGTTCCGTGTATCGATCGAAAGCTGCCTCTTGCGTTCGGTGACATGTCGATTAGCACGAGACATTAACATAAAAGAACTTTTTTTTTAACGCTATAATAGGTCTCGCTGCTAGTTTTTGAAACCTTACGACTCTGCTTTGCGGCGCAGCCTCAAATGCCTTGAACACCTTTGCGAAACGTCTGCTCTGATTGGATGCGGCTTTGCGGCCGATCTAGCGTTGGTTAGGGAGCACTCTGGAACTGATGCCTGCCCTGTCGAATGGATGGACCCGGCAGGGTAGACTCCCACACTTGCGTCATCTCCACATCATGCCGCTGAACGGCAGCAAGGCATCAATCCTGACATCCGCTGTCAATGCGTGCCTCCCTTGGCGTCCAAGAGACGTCGTGCGTGAGTAGCCACGGCGGCCGAGACGTTTTTGCTCTTTGCCAGTCTTCGCAAGTCCGGCTCTCGGATTTGCACCAGGAATCTCATAGCTATCGGAATAGGTGTTTTCGAGTTTGAAACCAGATTGAGCTTTATCGAGTAGGACTTCACCCACTCTTTGGTTGCTGCAATGTGGCGCAACACCTCTTCGCTTACCTGTCTCGATTTAGAAATTGATTCGATTTCTGATTCCTGAATCTTGGGGCTCTTGACCACGGCAACTGCGACCATCCTGTTTGAATCACGCACAAGTATGTCGCGAGCTTCCTTGTTACCCATCAACGCCAGTTTGATCTTCTCCGCGACGCCCATATTCAACACTTTGTTGTAAAGGCTTTCGTATTCGCTCTCAGAGAGCTCCCACTCCGGCAATTCACCAGGCCGAGAGACTCGGGCCATCTCGCTCGGTATCAGTTTGATCGCCTCAGTAAAGAATTCGAGGAGGGGTTTGTCGATGGCCACGGGGAAATCGTCGCCGGCTGGGCGCATCAGAAAACGAATGCCGTTCCAGGAAACAAGAGCCGCCATAGAATGCAGAGGTCCCTCTTTGCCGTTTACGAGAGCGTTGAGTATTCTGCTCTTGTCTCTGTAGATTTCACCCGAACCCTCTTCGCAGATCACTGTCATGCCCACCGGCGCTGGAGTGCCTTCTATGGCGGACAGGGCTTCGAATACGTCCATGGCTTGCAGGCTTCCCGAGATCAGTCGCAGCCCCGTTTTGTCTGAAGTCCTGGGTTCCGGTCCCGCTCCGGGACGCTCAAGCACTTCATCAGCGGCTGCCGGATCAAGGTTCTCCAAATGGAAATAGGTCCTTAAGAGATAGCGGAATCGCAGATCCTTGGTGCTGAGGATTTGCTCGAGGGCAGGTATGCCTTCTGCATCACCCCAGGTAGCGCCGATGATCCTACCCCTCTTGAAGTAGATTCGGCCGGAACTGCCTGCTGATTCAAGCACGATTGTGCCCGATCTCATGCCGTGTCGAGCCGCGCGCATGAGCCCGCCGATCCCGCAAACATCTAGCGGACCCTCAACTTTCACTTCTGATTGACCGAGGAGCATCGATTCTTCGAAAATCTCGAGTTGTTTCTTCAGGTCCGGGTCCAAGATCTGAGCGGCAAGTTTTTCCGAAACAGCGGGACTTCTTTCCAGGAGCTTTCGGTTTTCTGCAATCGCGTTAAAGACTTCTTGGTTCTTCCAGTTTGCCATTATGTGCAGAGCGGTTTCTTCCAGGATGGTCTCGCACGAAGCCGCCAGTTTGATCAGAGATTCGTCTCGAATCGTCTCACGCACCAGAAAATCCATGACCGATGGATGCAGGTCGGAGCCGAATCCTTTCTTGTAGGTGGGAATATCCAAGGAGTCTAGAGTCTTC